>PWGO01000140.1 GCA_003554525.1 Syntrophomonadaceae bacterium
GAGGAGAAGATCCTGTCCTTCCTTCCTTCCTTCCTTCCTCCCTCCCTTCCGGCAGCGGGTTTGCCGGGGAGTGTCGTCAACCTTCATCTTCGACAGCAAGTTCACCACTTAATTAAATCTGGCGGAGCTTAACCGTCAGGGGGGGAAATTTATTACGCTGCGCCGGGGTTAAACCAGTGCGAAAATCGGTGTTAAAATTTATAGATTTCACTTTACGTAAAGGTAAACTTGTGGTAGGATATAAATAAATCATTTTAACTAAATCGACAAGAATCCTCCCGCCTCTAAGCGAAGCGAAAGCGGGAGTAGTTCACGAAAAAGCTTGGAACACAAAAATACATAGCGTTAATAAATCGGTCCAGGTCTGTTGCTTATTATTCAAATGGAGGTATTTGCATGGAGAAATTGTATTATCCTGAATCCATAGTGATTGTAGGGCTGTCTTCCAAGCCCTCCAACATTCCCCGGCTGACCCTGGAAAATTTGCTGCGCTGGGGTTACCGGGGCAGAATTTTTGGCGTAAATCCCCGGACGGAAGATCCCCATGTGGACGGTATAAGAATGTACCGCCATATAGAAGAGCTTCCCGAAGTTCCCGACCTGGCTTACTGTATGATCCCGGCTAAATATATACCGGACATGGTGGAGCGGTGCGGCAAGTTTGGTATAAAGCGCATGGCCATACCCTCTGGAGGCTTTTCTGAATACAGCGAAGAAGGGGAAACGCTGGCCAACAAGATGATGGAACATGCCAGGAACTACGGGGTGCGCATTGTTGGTCCCAACGGGGTTACAGTGGCTAATACGGAAAACGGTTTGTGCCTGCCGTTTGTTGCACTGCACAGGGCGCCGGAAGGAGGTATGTCCATAATATCTCAGAGCGGGGGTATGGCCTTGACCCTGTTAAATTATCTCCTGGATGAAAACCTGGGCATGGCAAAGTTTGCCAGCATAGGGAACAAAGTGGACCTCGATGAAGTGGACTTTTTGGAGTATTTGGGACAGGATCCCAAGACCAGGGTGATATGCGCCTACCTGGAAAGCATGGATCGGGGAAGGGATTTTGTAGAAACGGCAAAGAAGATAGAGAAACCGGTGGTGGTTTTAAAATCTAATACCACTGAAGCGGGGGAAAGAGCAGCCATGAGCCATACCGCGGCGGTAAGCAGCGATGAAGAGATTATTAATTCCGCATTTGAGGAAGCGGGGATTATTCGGGTGGATAACTTTTTGGATTTTATAACCATAACCAAGGCATTTCAGCTGCCACCCATGCGAGGTAGAAGGATTGCCGCTATGAGTCCCGCCGGGGGGCTTTCCGTGTTGTCGGCGGACTTGTGTGAAAAATCGGGATTTGAATTTGCGGAGCTGGGCGACGATTTTTACGACAGCCTCAAGCAGTTTAGCAACGCCGGGGTTATTAACTTTACCAACCCGCTGGATTTAGGCGATATATACGATCCCCAAATGACGGCACATGTTATATATTCGGTAATGCATTCTGATAAAGTGGACGGGGCCATATTTGTAAGCATGAGACCCCAGATGCCGCAGGGCGACAACGTTTTCCACCGCATGTTTTTATCTGACCTTTCCAAGGAAACCTGGGGAACTATTCTCTCTTCGGGTAAACCCATGGGAGTGAGCCTGTTTGGTCCTTCCAAGGTGATACAAAAATCCAAGCGGTCCGTGGAGTTCCCCATATTCGACAGCCCGGAAGAATTGATAAAAGCGCTGTCGGAGCAGATGAAATTTTACGAGCGAAAAGAGAAGCTAAGAGAAAGAAGAGAAGAGGTTGCCCATATCACAGGTGTTGACTGGCAGGCCGCCTGGAACTGGATAAAAGACAGGAAAGGCAATTACGGAGAAGAAGTGTTGGATCTCCTTTCGGCATATGGCATACCGGTAGCCTCCTCCCGGGTGGCTACAAACAGCAAAGAAGCGGTAGACTACGCCGAAGAGCTGGGTTACCCCGTGGTAATGAAGCTGGTTTCCCCGGATGCTTTGCACAAGTCAGATGTGGGCGGTGTAGTGGTGGGGGTGGATCAGCCCCGGGGGGTAGAAGAGAGCTTTGAGCGTATACGGGAAAATTTGCAGACGCACCAAAAAGGAGCCCGGTTTGAGGGAGTACGTGTGCAGCAGATGGCCGGAGACGGCTACGATATGTTTGTAGGTGGCAAAGAGGACCCTTCTTTTGGTCCAGTAGTATTTTTTGGGATGGGAGGAGTATTTGTAGAGGTATTTGGAGACACCGCAAACGTGCTTTGCCCGGCGGATGCGCGGGGTATAAGGACGAGGCTGGAACGCCTGAAATCGTACAAGATCCTGGAAGGGCTGCGGGGGCAGGAACCGGGAGATATAGATTCTTTTATAGACCTGGTAAAAAGGCTATCCATATTAATGGCCGATTATCCCTCTATCAAGGAGCTGGATATAAACCCGGCACGTGTATTTGCCCGGGGCAGCGGGGTGATGGCCCTGGATGCCCGGGCCAGGATAGAATAAAACAGATAAACGCTTAAAAGTTTTCCTGCAGGATAATACCAGTATTGAAAGCCCGGCTGAAGTGTAGCCGGGCTTTCAATACTGGTAAATTAAACATGGCTGCTATTACCTAAAATTTTTTTTACAAAAAAATCTATATTATTCGCTTTCTGTGACACAGGTGTGACACCTGTATGTTATAATTAGTAAGGAATGTAAGTATAATAGCAGTTTAGCACTTTAGTGGCTTAATTTTATTATGCTAAACAATAATTAAGGGGGGTGTTACTTTTTTTGCATTTTTACCGTCTTAGATTTAATTACCTGAAATGCAATCTGGCACCAGAACACGTTTACGTTCCGGTACATATATATACTATAAGAATATGATTGTTAATTACAGTTTAAATGTGTGGTATTAGGTTCCTTATGGAAAATAAGGGAAAAGGAGGTAAGGTTAAATGTTAAAAAGAAACAATATTATGTTGTTTTGCGCTTTGGCAGTGATGTTAATATTTGCTTCTGTAGGGTGTTTTGGTTTTGGACCTTCTGACGATTACGAGGTAAGCCTGTCTGCATCACCTGAAGAAGGAGGAGTTACTAAAGGCGAGGGCGAGTATGACGAAGGCGACGAAGTAACAGTGGAAGCAATAGCAGAAGAAGGATATGTTTTTGAAAAGTGGATGGAAGATGATGAGAAAGTAAGTGATGAAGCAGAATACACTTTTGAAATAGAAGAAGACCGGGAGCTGGTAGCCAATTTTGAAGAAGTAAAGGAATATGAAATCAAGCTCTCGATTGAGCCGGATGAAAGCTGTGGGGAAGTATACGGAGAAGGGGTTTATAGAAAAGGCGAAGAAGTAACGGTAGAAGCGAAATCCGCTCCGGACTGCGGCTTTTACAAGTGGGAAGAAGACGGAGAGAAAGTAAGTACAGATGCTGAATACACCTTTGAAATTGAATCAGATCGACACCTGGTAGCCCATTATTATGTGGAACTGCCTCCCTGGTTCCAGGTATCGGCTGAACCGGAAGAAGGCGGAGATGTTTATGCTGAAATGGAAGACGATAGGGTCAAGGTTGAGGCGGAGGCCGCAGAAGGATATAAATTCTTGCACTGGGTTGAAGATGACGAAGTAGTTTCCACGGAAAAGGAATATACTTTTGAAAAGGATAAGCACGAAGAACTGGTAGCAAAATTTAAAGAAAAAGAAGAAGATGAAGTTACCTACAAACTTAAGGAGGATAAGATAGTAGTAATATGGAAAGATCGTCCCAACAGTGGTTATTCTATAGACATTGTTGATGTTTCTTATAACGAAAGAGACGGGATACTACACGTAGCTTACGACCTTTCAGAACCTGAGCCCGGGCAAAATGTGTTGCCGGTAATCACTGACGAAAAAGACAAGGCCCCGTTGCCGGTAGATTCCGGGGAAATTGAAGAAGTAAGGCTAAAAGAAGTTGACAATGATCCTTCTTATGAGTTGAAAGAAAATAAAATAGAGATGGTCTGGACTACACCTACTTCCGGGTATGATATTACCATAGATGGGGTGGATTACGATGAAACGGAAAAAACATTGCAAGTGGAATATTACCTGTTTGTCCCACCTCCCCCCGAGAATGTATTGATGGTGGTTACGGACGTAGAAGATGAAGAGCGGCTGCCGGTAGATAAAGAGAAAATTGAGGAAGTGGAACTGGAGTTAATACTGGGTCCCATCAGGGTTTACTGCCCGGAAGAAGGTTTGCAGTAATCCCAAAATATTAAAAAAGCCCGGGGAGAAAGAATCTCCCCGGGCTTTTTTTTTGATCACGCTTTATCCCCCGGGAGAAACAACTTATCGGGGTAGTTTTATAATACGCGTTTTCCCCACTTATGATTGATTTAAAATTGTGGTAAAATATAAGACAAAAGTTAAACAGCAAAGAAAGGGTGTGTAACGTGGAAAGGTACGGAAGAGTTCTGGAAGCAAAAGGTGATAAAGCACTGGTGTTGATGAAGAGGCACACGGCCTGCGAGAACTGCGGGCGCTGCGGCGGGATCCTGGGAGGCCCTGATGTTAAAGACAGCCAGGTAGAGGTAAAAAACCTTGTGGGTGCTGAACAGGGACAGCTGGTTCGCGTGGAAATAGAAGACCGAACCGTGCTGCTTATGTCGTTTGTTGTATACATGGTCCCCGCCCTGGCCCTGGTGATTGGGTTGCTTTTAGGTTACGCAGCGGTGGATTATTACCACCTTGGTTTTAACCAGAACTTGACCTCGGCGTTTTCCGGCCTGGCTTTAATGCTGGTTACTTTTGTGGGCCTGCGCTTGCTGGACCGCAAGGTAAAGGGAAATAAAAATTTTATCCCGGTTATAACTTCCACCAGGGTAAGCGAAGAAGAAATCAGTGAAACAGAAATAAATAAATTAATTAATTAATTAAATTTTGTTGTGTCCTTGCCCTTAAGAGGATCTCGTGTTAAAATTATCTTTAATAATGTAGAAAAGTAGAAAAATAAAACAGGTTACCTCATCTCGCCGAGGTGAGGTAGAGGAGCGGCAGGCCATGATTACTCCGGAAGAAGGTGGGTTACCTGATGAACCGGGGGAAAGGGGATGCCGCCGAAGCTTTTAAACACTGCCCGGGTTTAAAAGCTGGTCCGCTGTAGCGAATAGCCGGCGGACTGTCATCGAAGCCTGCCCCGGGCTTCGATGGGGAGCTATCTCGCAGAGGGCGGGAGAGGTTTCGTGGCTGTACGTGCGGCTGACGGAACGTTAGCCGTTTTTTAGTTAGGAGAAATAAAATAAAATGAAACAAGCGGGAGGGTAGAATATGTTTGTTGGAGAGGTAGTAGAGATAAACGAAAAAAACCACCTGGAGATGCAGGGGTGGGACCTGGTAGAAGTAGCCAGTCAACACGGAACACCACTGTACGTATACAACGAGGAGTACATGCGCCGTAAATGCCGTCAGTACCTTGAAACAATGCAAAGTGGTTATAACGGGGAAGGAAGAATTATATTCGCGGGAAAGGCTTTTCTAACCCTGGCCATGTGCCGGCTGGTTCAGGAAGAAGGTCTTTGCCTGGACGTAGCCTCGGGAGGGGAGATATATACAGCTCTTCAGGCCGGTTTTCCCAGGGAAAAGATCTACTTCCATGGCAACAATAAAACCCCTGCAGAAATTGATATGGCCCTGGAAAACAGGGTGGGGAATATAGTAGTGGACAACTTGATGGAACTGGATTACCTGGAGCGGGCAGCCGGTGAGAAAGGCCTCCGGGTTGATATACTGCTGCGGGTAAAGCCCGGGGTTACCGGTGATACCCATAAATATATACAAACCGGCCAGGTGGATTCCAAGTTTGGACTTGGTGTTGCAGACGGCCAGGCCATGACCGCGGTTAAGAACGCAATGGACTCTTCTTCCTTGCGACTCAAGGGCCTGCACTGCCATATTGGCTCCCAGATCAAGGAATCGAGTGCTCATCAGCTGGCTGCAGGAGTTTTAATGGACCTGATGCAGGAAATAAATTCACTTCACGGGGTTCAACTAGAAGAGCTCAACCTGGGCGGGGGCCTGGGAATAAGGCACACTTCCGGGGATGCCCCGGTAATCATAGAGGATTATGTTTCTTCCGTAGCGGAAACGGTATACCTTGGATGTCAGGAAAGAAGCCTTGATCTTCCCCGCCTCTCCCTGGAGCCGGGACGTTCGATTGCCGGGGAAGCCGGTATCACCCTTTACACGGTAGGCAATATAAAAGATATTCCTCAAACCCGCACCTACGCAGCCGTAGACGGGGGTATGATGGACAATTTGAGGCCAGCACTTTATAATGCTGAATATGAAGCCATGCTGGCCAACCGTGCAGGAGAAGAAAAAAACAGTGTGGTAACAGTAGCGGGCAAAGCATGCGAATCCGGGGATATCCTTATCCGGGACTGCCGCCTTCCCTATCCCCGACGGGGTGATACCATGGCTGTATTCAGCACCGGGGCTTACCATTACTCCATGTACAGCTGGTACAACCGGGTGCCGCGCCCCGGGGTAGTTTTTGTCCGCAAAGATGGCGTGGAAGAGGTAGCCAGGAGAGCTACCTACGAAGAGATGGTAAGCCATGAATTGATCCCGCCGCATATGAAAACCCGCTCGTGTTCCTGAGCCCCTTTTGCCGCGGAAAATTTACAGGCTGGCTGCCGGTATGGTAGAAGCAAGTTTGGTGGGCGGACGGTAGCAATAAGAGCAAGTCTTTTATAGGAGGGAAATGGCAGTGAATTTTGTAAAAATGCACGGCCTGGGAAACGATTTCATTGTGGTTGAAGATTTTGAAGGTGTTGACAGAGATTACCCCGCCCTGGCCAGGGATCTATGCCGCCGCCGTTGGTCGGTGGGTGCGGACGGCCTGGTGGTATTGCAGAAGGATGCACATGCTGATTTTTGTATGCGCATATTTAATCCGGACGGAGGCGAAGCGGAAATGTGCGGAAATGCCCTGCGGTGTGTGGCAAAACGGTACGGGGCGCGGCACAACCTGCATACTATGACCGTAAAAGCCGGGGCTACTTTACAGGAGGCTGAAGTTCTTGACGGGGGTTGTGTGCGGGTAAACATGGGGGTTCCGGTCCTGGACAGTAAAAACATACCGGTCTCCGGGAGCAGCCGGCTGGTTATCAACGAATCAATCAAGGTTGAGGGAGGGGAGACCCTGTTCTTTAGTGCAGTTAGTATGGGCAACCCGCACTGCGTTATATTTGTTGAAAACCTGGAGGAGATACCGTGGAGGCGGTGGGGAAGCTTCCTGGAATGGCATGAATTGTTTCCCCGCGGAGTTAACGTGGAATTTGCAAAAATAATTGACCACGACTGGGTAGAAGTCAAAGTCTGGGAGAGAGGCGCGGGAGAAACACTGGCTTGCGGAACGGGAGCGTGTGCAGTTGCCGTGGCGGGTATTGAGCAGGGGATCCTCAATGAAAAAGTAGAAGTCAACCTGCCCGGTGGCACCCTGCGCATACACTGGCAGCCCGGCGGAGATGTGTACATGGAAGGTCCGGCGGAGGAAATTTATCACGGAATAATTCCTTTACCCTAAAGGAGATCAAAAAGAGAGCAAATTTAACATTTTTTAAGGAGGTATCAGGTATGGTTAAGCCTGCAGAAAGAATTCAAAAATTACCGCGTTACCTTTTTGCGGAGATCGACAAAAAGATCCAGCAGAAGCTTCAGGAAGGAGTAGACGTAATTAAACTCGGGATAGGAGACCCGGATATGCCCACCCCTTCTTATATAATCGAAAGAATGGGCGAAGAAATTAAAAACCCCGGCAATTTTAGATATCCCCCGGACGAAGGATTAGATGAATTTAAAGAGGCCGTGGCGAATTACTACAGGGAAAGGCATGGGGTATCCCTGGCCCCCTCTTCGGATGTCCTTCCCCTTTTAGGTTCCAAAGAAGGGATAGCTCATATATCTTTTTCCTTTGTAGACCCCGGTGATGTAAACCTGGTTCCCGACCCGGGTTACCCGGTATACGGAATTGGCACACTTTTTGCCGGCGGGGAGAGCTACAAGATGCCTTTAAAAGAAGAGAACAATTTTCTACCGGATCTCGATGCTATACCGGAAGAAATAGCCCAAAAGGCCAAACTTATGTTTATAAATTATCCCAACAACCCTACCGGCGCGGTAGCGCCTCCCGAATACCTGGAGAAGGTAGTCCATTTTGCCCGCAAGCACGAACTGCTCATCTGCCATGATGCAGCTTATACCGAGCTGGCTTATGAAGGATACAGACCGGTAAGCTTACTGGAGATAGATGGGGCTAAAGAAGTGGGCATTGAGTTTAACTCCCTTTCCAAGACGTTTAACATGACCGGCTGGAGAATAGGATACGTAGTGGGCGCTCCCTGGGCGGTGGAGGTCCTGGGTCGATTTAAAACCAATATTGACTCTGGCCTTTTTAAAGCCATCCAGTATACTGGCGTGGAGGCTTTAACCAACCCGCAACGTGACCGTTTTATAGCCGGGCTGCAAGAAACTTACCGGCAGAGACGCGACGTAGTGGTAGAAAACCTGCGGGAAATGGGCTGGCCCCTGGAGCCGCCCCGGGCCAGTTTTTATGTCTGGGCGCCTGTTCCGCCGGGTTATACCTCCCAGGAGTTTGTAGCCAGGCTTCTTGATGAAACCGGTGTGGTAGTAACCCCCGGAAGCGGTTTCGGCCAGTACGGGGAAGGCTATTTCCGCATAGCTTTAACGGTTGATGTTCCCCGCATGAAAGAAGCCATGGAAAGGATCAAAAAAGTTATTAGTTTTGGTTAACTAAACCGGATGTACGGTTTAGTTAATGGTGGCGGAAAAGGTCACCGGAACTTTATAAAAATAATATAATAAAGTACCACAGGAGGTGGAGCTCTTGGTGAAAGAATATAATGTAGCGGTAGTAGGGGCAACGGGAATGGTAGGCCAGGCCATGGCCAACCTTCTCTACGAAAGGAATTTTCCCTATAAAAATCTCAAGCTCCTGGCTTCTTCCCGCTCGGCTAACAGCAGTGTTAATGTAGGCGGGCGGGAATACCGGGTAGAAGAAACCAGCACGGCCGCTTTTGCCGGTATTGATTTTGCTTTTTTCAGTGTTGAAGGAGATTTGAGCAAACAGCTGGCCCCGGAGGCAGTAAAGCAGGGGGCGGTAGTTATAGACAACAGCAGCGCTTTCCGCCTGGATGAAGGTGTTCCCCTGGTAGTGCCGGAAGTAAACCCGAAAGCTGTTTCCGACCACAAGGGGATAATATCCAACCCGAACTGTTCTACCATACAAATGGTAGTGGCAATTAACCCCCTGCACCGGGTAGCCGGAATAAAACGCCTGGTGGTATCAACTTACCAGGCTGTTTCCGGAGCGGGCCGGGAAGCCATGGAGGAGCTTTCCAGCCAAAGCAGGAATGTTCTGGAGCAAAAGGAAATAAAAGCGGAATACATCCCGCACAAGGGAGCGGCCAAACAGCACCAGATAGCTTTTAACGTAGTTCCCCAGCTGGATGTCATGATGGAAAACGGTTATTGCAAAGAAGAAATGAAGATGATAAACGAAACCAAAAAAATCATGGGCATGCCGGATTTTCCCGTGAATGCTACCACGGTAAGGGTGCCGGTTATGAACGGGCACTCCGAAGCCGTAAACCTGGAATTGGAGGATGAACTTTCCCCTGATAAAGCAAGAAATCTGTTAAAAGAAGCGCCGGGGGTAGTACTAATGGATGATACCGGCAGCCTGACCTATCCCATGCCCGTAGATATAAGCGGAAAGGATGAAGTTTACGTAGGACGGATAAGAAAAGACGATACGGTAAAATACGGGCTTAACCTGTGGGTAGTGGCCGATAATTTGCGAAAAGGAGCTGCTACCAATTCTGTCCAGATAGCCGAGTTGTTGGTGTAAACAGTAACTATTCAGTTTGAAGCCCTGTTAAGAAGGTTGGCTTTAGCCTGCAAGGGGTCCGGTTATTGCCGGGATGAGCTGGAAGCTTGAAAGGATAAGGTAAAGCAGCAGAACTAGAGCCCCTGGCAGGCAGTAGAAGCCCGAGTGGTTGCTAAAAATATTGAGGAGGAGGTTGGTCCGGTGAGTATAGTAGTACAAAAATTTGGGGGAACCTCCGTCGCTACGCCGGAATTGCGCCAGCTGGTGGTGAACCGGGTAGAGGAAGCGCTACAGAAGGGTTGCCGTCCTGTAGTAGTGGTATCGGCCATGGGAAGAGATGGCGATCCTTACGCTACCGATACCCTTAAGTCTATGCTGGAAGATCTCTACAGGGAAATCCCGCTGCGGGAGCTGGATATGGTAATGCACTGCGGGGAAATAATTTCCGCAGCGGTATTAACCGCCACCCTGTATAAAAACGGCCTTAAGGCCCGGACCTTTACCGGGAGCCAAGCCGGCCTGGTTACTGACGGGAACTACAGTGGGGCACAGGTAATAGATTGCCGTACCGGCAAGCTGGAGAGCGCGCTGGAGGAAGAAGAAATAGCGGTAGTAGCCGGCTTTCAGGGTGCTACTACTGACAACGAAATCAACACCCTGGGACGGGGGGGAAGCGATACCACGGCGGTTATACTGGGTGCTGCCCTGGGTGCGGAGCAAGTAGAAATATATACCGATGTAGACGGTATTGCCACTGCGGACCCGCGTATTCTGGAAGAAGCCCGGGTTATTGAAAAAGTCACTTACAGCGAAGTATGCCAGATGGCTTATGAAGGCGCCCGCGTAATACATCCCTTTGCAGTTGAAGTAGCCATGAAGAACAGGCAGCCCGTGGTGGTAAAAAATCTCCACCACCAGGTAGGGGGAACGGTAATTACTTCTGAAGGCGACGTGGAGAAAAAAGATTACCGGGTACACCCGGAACGTGCTGTTACCGGGATAGCGCATACTACTGGCCTGGTTCAGTTCCAGGTGGAGTTAGATGACCCTGATTCCCAACTGGAGCTGGATATGTTTCAACGGATAGCCGATGCAGGGGTTAACATCGACCTTATAAGCGTATTTCCTACCCTTAAATTTTTTACGGTGGAGGAAGATAAGCAGGGAAAAACCGGCGAAGTTTTGCAGCAGATGGGAATTAATTTCCGCCTGGAAAAAGAATGTGCCAAGGTTTCCGTTATAGGAGTAGGTATGCGTAATCTCCCGGGGGTTATGGCCCGGGTAGTAAAAGCGCTCAAGCAGCAGGAGATTGAGATACTGCAGACCGCGGATTCCAATATCACCATATCTTTATTGATTCCGCAAAAAGATTTATCCATGGCGGTGCGAACTCTCCACGAGCATTTTGGATTGGGAGAAGCGGGTGAAACAGTGGCTTTAAGGGAGAGAGCCATGGAAAAGGAAAAGTAAGGGGAATAATACCTCCATTTATTTAAGAAGCAAGCTGATCGTTAGCGTTAAGTAAAAGCTTGCAAATATAACATAAATGTGATACAATGTTTTTCACTTAGAGGTGTTTACTATTGTATGAAGTAATTTATTATGAAGAAAACAACGAATCACCTGTAGTAATTTTTATTTCAGAAAAACCACCAAAAGAACAAGCAAAAATATTAAGAGAGATTGATTTACTTGAACAATTTGGCTTAACTTTAGGCATGCCACATATTAGAAAATTAGTGAATTCTGAGTTATGGGAGTTAAGGGTACGACTGGGCAGTAATATATTTAGAATATTGTTTAAGGATATGAATAATAAATATTTGCTTCTTCACGGGTTTCAAAAAAAGACTGATAAAGTACCAAAAACAGAAATAAATGTTGCTTTGCGAAGATTGGAAAATTACATGGAGAGGTGATTAACATGCATCATAAAGAAGTAAAGGATAAGCTGCTAAGCAATCCTGAGGTGAAAAAGGAATACGAAGATTTGGATGTTCTTTATGAAATTAAAAGACAGGTGATTAGTTTGCGCAAAGAAAAAGGGTTGAGTCAAAAAGAAATGGCTGAATTAATTGGCACTAAACAATCGGCTATATCTCGTTTAGAAAATGAAGACTATAATCCCAGCGTGGAACTTTTAAGCAAAATAGCAAAAGCTTTTGATAAAGAATTAGAAGTAAAGATCAAGGATAAAAACGAAGAAGTAATTATTTAGATGTTCTCCTGAAGGTTTTGATTTATATTATCCTTTAATTCCTCCCCCGCGCCAGACTGATCGTTGTACACACTTACCCCCGGTGTCAAGTGTGTACAATGGCCAGCACCAGGGGGGAGGAAGATGTTTATGCTCCATTGTTGTTGCTATCATTTTTGCGTAAATCAGCGAGCGAATTTATAAAACAGACCCAGGGCGCCTTTGATGAGAAGTTAGAGATAACCAGGGCAAAAATTATAATAAGTTGTTTAAATTTTATTAATTATGTTATATTATATAAATGTGGCCTCAAAGATAGATTTACGTGATTATTAGGGCCGGAGATAAAAATGCACTGTTACCTGGTGCGATAAATAGAGGGGGAGGTTTTTTGGAAAGCAGCAATAATTATTTTAACCGGAAGGGCAGTAACGGGAATAATAATGAAGATAATAACTGGGAAAACCCTTCCCTGGTTAATAAATTTATTGACAGGGTGGCTCCGGGTATGAAGCAGATGGGCTCCCTGGGGCCGGAACTGGACCTTGTAGACACACTTGTAAATCAGCTATCCCGGGGGAAAAACTCCCTGGACTGGGATAAGAATTTATCAGAGCTCCCCTATGCTGTTTTTGACCTGGAAACCACCGGTCTTAAACCTTATAAAGGTGACGAAATTATTTCTGTGGGGGCGGTTTTGATTGACCGGTTAAAAATAAGCGGCAGGTCTTTTCACCGCCTTGCAAATCCGCAGAGGAGCATTTCAAATGGTGCAGTTAAAGTTACTGGCATAACGCCGGATGATGTGAAGGATAAACCGCCCGTAGAAAAAGTACTGGTGCAGTTTTTGGATTTTATCGGGGGTCGTGTACTTGTAGCCCACAATGCTTCTTTTGACCTGGCGTTTTTAAACCTCAAGCTGGGAAAACTCGTTCAGACGGGGATGCCGCACCCGGTTATAGATACCGCTTTACTGGCCCGCTACCTGTATCCGGACTTAGAAGACTGTTCCCTGGAAAGCTTATGCCGTCGCTGGAAAATTGAGTTGGATGAAAGGCACAGCGCTCTGGGGGATGCCCGTATTACGGCACAAATATTTTTGGCGCTCTTCCCCCGGTTGCTGGAAAGTGGTGTTAACAGCCTGGGGGAGCTGGCCCGGCTTTATTGTCTTTCCCCTGTGGACCGCTCTCCACGCTACCTGTTGAGATTCAGGTAAAGCCGTGTTACCAAGATAGCTCAGGCGGCAAACATACTGTGGATACTGTGAAATGAAGGTTGACAAGATTCCCGGGTTGTAGTAACATGATTAATGCTAAGTGTGGTTACCAGGCGGTTATATTGCGGTTATATTGTGGTTATATTTTAAAGGAAGCCTAAGAGAGGGGACCCCCAGCTTCAGGTTAGCCGCTAACCGGGTAGATACTTAAAGTTTAACTGCTATACTGCTTGACTGCGTAAAAAGAAAAGAAAAAATAAAAAAAGATAATTATAAAGCTTTAAAATGCCGATGAAGAGGAGAGTAGCCTGTCCCGGCCGGCTGAAGAGAGCCGTGGGATGGTGAGACACGGTGCCGTGCTGTCAGGTGAAGTACACCCCGGAGGAGCAGACCGAAAGCCCGGAATCCGGGTTATTAGGCTCTGACGCATGCCTGCGTTAAAGGGCCAGGCGGAATGGTTTATCCGCCTGTAAGTAGAGAGGAGTGTAAACTCAAATAGGGTGGTACCGCGGAAAAATGCTTCCGTCCCTTCCAGGGGGCGGGAGCTTTTTAAGTTAATACCGTTATACTTTAAATTAGCCCGAGGTTTTTGCCCGGGCGGTTAAAATTAATCTATTTCAAGGGGGAATAATCATGATTGTGGTAATGAGTCCGGAAGCATCAGAAAGCCAGATCAAAGAAATTAGCGAAAGGCTGGAGAAACAGGGTTTTAAAATTCACCTTTCGGAAGGGGAACAGAGAACACTTTTGGGAGTAATTGGACAACCCCGGGAGAACCTGGCCGAAACTCTGGAGGCTATCCCGGTGGTAGAAAAAGTAGTTCCGATAAGTCGGCCTTATAAAATGGCCAGCCGCGAATTCAAGCCCGAAGACACCGTGGTCGACCTGGGAGGAGGAGTGCAGGTGGGCGGAGAAAAGCTGGTAATTATGGCCGGTCCCTGCGCAGTGGAAGGTGAGGAACAGATGATGGAAGTAGCCCACGAGATTAAAAAATCCGGGGCTCATGCTATAAGGGGTGGAGCGTTCAAACCGCGCACTTCTCCTTACAGCTTCCAGGGAATGGAGATAGAGGGCCTAAAAATACTTGAGAAAGTAAACCGGGAAACCGGCTTGCCCACAGTAACCGAAGTAGTCGACCCGCATACAGTTCACGAGGCGGCTTCGTATTCGGATGTTCTGCAGGTAGGTACCAGGAACATGCAGAATTTTTACCTCCTCAAGGAACTGGGTAACGTCTCCAGGCCGGTGCTCTTGAAAAGGGGAATGTCTGCCACCATAGAAGAATGGCTTATGGCGGCGGAGTATATTATGAGCGGGGGCAATGAAAACGTTATTTTGTGTGAAAGAGGTATAAGGACTTTTGAAAAGGCTACCCGCAATACCCTGGATTTAAGTGCTGTAGCCGTAGCCAAACAGCAGAGCCACCTCCCGGTGATAGTAGACCCGAGCCACGGGACAGGGCACTGGCACCTGGTACCTGCCATGAGTAAAGCCGCGGTAGCTGCCGGGGCCGACGGGTTGCTCATTGAAGTGCATCCGCGCCCGGAAGAAGCTGTATCTGACGGCCCTCAGTCGTTAAACCCGGAGAAATTCAATACCTTGATGAAGGACTTAAAAGAGGTGGCAGCCTGTGTTGGAAGAAAGATGTAAATTCCCTCCATTCAATAAAGTAGCCCTCCTGGGCACCGGCCTGATGGGCGGCTCCCTGGGCATGGCAGTGCGGGAGAGGGGCCTGGCCCGGCAGGTGTGGGGCTACAACCGCAGCATTTCACCCCTGGAAGAGGCAAGGGAGAAAGGAGCTGTTGACCATTACTCTGGTGAAATAAGGGAAGTAGTGGAAGGGGCGGACCTGGTAGTATTATCGGTTCCGGTACGGCATTGCCCGGGCCTGCTTTCTTCCTGCCTGCCTTATCTTTCACCGGGTGCCCTGGTAACCGACCTGGGGAGCACTAAAAGCTACCTGATGGAGAGTATTACCTCCTTGCTTCCGGGGAACGTTTATTATATAGGGGGGCATCCCATGACCGGTTCCGAAGAATCGGGTATTAAAGCTGCCGACCCTGCTATATGGGAAAATGCCGTGTACGTTCTTACTCCTTCCAATCAAGCTCCTGCCCCTTACGTGGAGGGGATGAAAAAGCTGGTGGAAGAGCTGGGGGCCCAGCCGGTATTTCTTTCCCCTGGTGAGCACGATCGTACCGTGGCGTTAACCAGCCATTTGCCGCACCTGGTAGCCGTAGCCCTGGTGAAGGTTGCCGCCGGGGAAGAAAACAGGCAACTAATAAAGTCTTTGGCTGCAGGGGGGTTTCGGGATACTACCCGGGTAGCCATGGGAAACCCGGAGATGTGGAAAGATATATGCATAACCAACAGGGAAGCCATTGTTGAGGGCCTGCAGAGAATATCAGTAGAAATAGAAAGGCTACGCGACTGCTTGCAGGAGGAAAAGGAAAACGGCCTGGAAAAAAATCTGCAGGAAGCCCGAGATTACCGTAGTGAAATCCCCTACAGGGGCCGGAGCATGTTCCCGGAAATATTTGAGGTAGTGGTAATGGTGAAAGATACCCCGGGGGCAATTGGCAAGGTGGCCACCGTGCTGGGCGAAAAAGGAATTAATATTGCGGAAATAGAAATCTTGCATGTAAGGGAAGAAGAAGGGGGAAGCATGCGCCTTGGCTTCCGGGATATTGAGCAGCGGGACAGGGCTCTTGCCTTGCTGCGTGAAAGGGAATACCGGGCCCACCGAAGGTAGGTGCATGCAGGAGTTCAAGTAACCAGGAAGGGAGAAAATGGACATGATAGCAGTAACCTCACCTCCCAAAAAACTTAAAGGAGAAGTAGGCGTCCCCGGGGACAAGTCAATTTCGCACCGGGCAGCTATATTTACCGCCCTGGCCGGTGGTACTTCGTACCTGGAAAATTTCCTCGAGGCTGAAGACTGTATGCGAACAGTTAACTGCCTTCGCACGCTGGGTACGGAAATAGAATTAAAGGAGGGTGAAGGACGGGTTACGGGTAAAAACATGAGATTTAAGCCTCCTAACGGCATTCTCGATGCTGGAAATTCCGGAACCACGGCCCGGCTCCTTTTAGGAGTTCTTTCTGGCCAACCTTATTTAACCCGTATCAAAGGGGATCCATCGCTGAGCAGGCGTCCTATGCTCCGCGTAGTAGAGCCTCTGCAGCGAATGGGTGCGGTAATACAGGGCAGAGAAGGTGGAGACAAATTGCCCCTGCGGGTAAAAGGGGGTGTCTTGCGCCCACTGGATTACCAGATGCAGGTAGCCAGTGCGCAGGTAAAATCGGCCTTGATGTTGGCGGGCCTGTTTGCCGAAGGCACTACCAGGATTCATGAACCCGCGCCTACCCGGGACCACACGGAAAAGATGATGAAGCTGTTCGGGCTGAACCTGGAACAGGATGAACATACCGGCACCCTGGAAGTTAAAGGACCGGCATCTTTTAGCGGGGGCACGGTGTGCATCCCGGGGGATTTTTCCTCGGCTGTGTTTTTAATTACAGCAGCTGCCGTGGTGCCCGGTTCCGAAGTGACCATCAAGGGGGTAGGAATAAACAGTACCCGTACCGGCGCGCTGGAGGTTCTGCAGAAGATGGGGGCTTTTATTGAAATTCATAATTACCGGTATTACGGGGAAGAACCGGTGGGGGACCTGCATGTAAAAGGGGAGGCTTCACTGAAAGGGATTAATATTGACCGGGAAATAATTCCGTGGTTGATAGATGAAATCCCCGTTCTTTGTGTTGCTGCGCTGGCTGCGGAAGGAAGGACGGTTATTAAAGGTGCAGAAGAGCTGAGGGTTAAAGAAACGGACCGTATTGCTGCCCTGGCTCTGGAGTTAAGCCGCTTTGGCGCCGAAGTTAAGGAAAGACCCGATGGGCTGGAAATAGAAGGGGGCAAAGAATTGCAGGGGACCACCTGCTACAGCCACGGGGATCACCGTATGGCCATGGCCCTGGCGGTAGCGGGCCTTATGGCTTCCGGGGAAACCGGAATTCAAGATTTTGAAGCTGCAAATATTTCGTTCCCGGGTTTTTTGAACACGCTTCGCCAGTTGCTGGAGAAATAGTCACAAGCCCCCGCCTCATCTCCAATAAATACCAATACCGTTGACAGTTAAAACCTGGTGATGATAGAATTCTAACATGTTTAGGGTGTTAAAACCGGTTCAGGAGGAGAGTTTTAATGATAAAACAGTACCGGTGGGAAGAATACAAAAAGCTGTTAAACGAGGTATCACCGGCTTCCCTTTTTGATTTCCATGAAGAAGAAGCACAGGTTAAATCTATTATCCAGCAGGTCCGGCTGGAAGGGGATAAAGCCCTGCAAACGTTTTCTGAAAAATTTGACGGCATTTCTCTCCGTGATTTCCGGGTGACCTCCGGGGAACAGGAAGAAGCAAAGCAACAAGTTTCCCTTTCTCTTAAAGAAGCCATTAAAGCGGCGGAAAGCAACATCCGGGCCTTTCACCGTAAACAGCTGCCCCTTTCCGGTTGGGAAGCAGAAGACGGGGTGATAAGGGGCCAGGTTTACCGTCCTCTTCAAAAGGCCGGGGTTTACATCCCCGGCGGCACTGCCGCGTATCCTTCCACGGTATTAATGGCGGTAATACCGGCGCTGGTTGCCGGCGTGGAAGAAATTTACTTGTGCACCCCTCCCGGCCCCGACGGCAAAGTGAACCCTACTACCCGTTTTACGGCAGATGTACTGGGGGTAAGCGGAGTATTTAAACTGGGGGGAGCACATGCGGTGGCTGCCCTGGCTTTTGGAACGGAAACCGTTCCGCGGGTTCAGAAAATAGTGGGCCCCGGCAATATTTACGTAACCCTGGCCAAGAAGGCTGTTTATGGCCAGGCAGGCATTGACATGCTGGCCGGGCCCAGTGAAATAATGGTGGTGGCCGGGGAAGAAAGCCATCCGGAATATGTTGCTGCCGATATGCTTTCGCAGGCGGAACACGATCCTTTATCCCGGGCTTTCCTGGTTACCGACAGTAATATTCTGGCCGGGGAAGTAAGCCGCGAGCTTTCTACACAGCTGGAGGACCTGCCCCGCCGGGAAGTAGCGGAGAAATCCCTCCGGGAACAGGGAGCGGCGGTACTGGTGCAGGAGATAGAAGAAGCCTGGGAGGTAGTTAACCAGGTTGCACCGGAGCATCTGGAAATAATGCTGCCGGATCCCTGGCAGTACCTGGACCGGGTGAAAAACGCGGGAAGTATTTTCTTAGGCTCCTATACAATGGAGAGCATAGGGGATTACTACGCGGGAGTAAACCATGTTTTGCCTACTTCAGGTGGGGCGTGTTTTGCTTCGCCGCTGGGGGTCCACGACTTTTTGAAATATTCACAGGTGTTGCATTACTCGCAGCGCTCACTGGAGCGGGATGCAGCGCATGTAGAAGAGTTGGCTGGCGAGGAAGGGCTGGAAGCCCATCTCCGTGCTGTAAAAAAGAGGAGGAAATGATATGGAGCGGAAACGTAGGGCGGAAACAAGAAGGAGTACCGCGGAAACGGAAATAGAAATCAAATTAAACCTGGATGGCAGTGGTGATTCCCGTCTGGATATGGAGGTGCCTTTCTGGCAGCACATGCTGGAACAGTGGAGCAGGCATTCCCTGTTTGACTTGCAGGTTAAAGCCTCGGGTGATGTCCAGGTAGATCACCATCACCTGGTGGAGGATCTGGGGCTGACCCTGGGAGAAGTTTTTAACCAATCCCTGGGAGAAAAAAAAGGCATAAATCGTTACGGACATGCTTTGGTTCCCATGGATGACGCCCTGGTCCTGGCTGCTGTGGATTTATCCGGGCGCCCTTATCTGGAGTACGATTTTCCCCTTTTTGAACGGAAAATTGGCGCCACCGACGCTGAAGTTGCGGAAGAATTCTGGCGTGGTTTTGTTAACGAAGGCCGTTTGAATTTACACATCAAGTTAATCCACGGTCATAACATACACCACATGATAGAGGCCATGTTTAAAGCTACAGCAAGAGCGCTGCGGGAAGCGGTTTACCCCGGGGGCGATTCCAGGGATGTTCCTTCAACCAAGGGAAAATTGTGATATATCGGGCCTTGAAGTTCAAAAAGTAAATACTCGATTGATTACTTGTTTGAGTAAAATTGCTCAGGCTCAAAAAAATAAAAAGGTGGTATTACGTTGAAAATAATACCGGCCATAGATTTGAAAGAAGGACGCTGCGTACGGTTGTTAAAAGGGGATCCCGGTAAACAGACTGTTTACAGCGATAGCCCCGGGGAGACGGCCCTGAAGTGGCAAGAGATGGGTGCGAAAATGCTGCACGTGGTGGACCTGGACGGTGCGTTCGACGGCAAAACTGCAAACCGCGAGGCAATTAAAGAAATCGGGGAGAGCCTGGACATACCTTTTCAGCTGGGAGGCGGGCTCCGGGAGGAGACGTCGGTAAAAAACGCGTTTGAACTCGGAGCTTCCCGGATTATACTGGGAACTGCAGCAGTGGAAAATATGGATTTTGTGGAACAGATGGCAGTGGAATTCGGTCCCTCCATATTAGTGGGGCTGGATGCCCGTGATGGTAAAGTAGCGGTAAAAGGCTGGAAAGAGGATACCCGCATTACTGCCCTTGAACTGGCCGGGCGGTTGGAGCGTGCCGGGGTGCAAGAGATTATTTACACCGATATACATAGGGATGGGACCCTGCAGGGCCCCAACCTGGAGCAGGTAGAAGAATTGGCCCGGAATACGAGAATGTCAATAATAGTATCAGGGGGAGTATCGCGTCTTGAGGACCTGGTTAAAATTAAAGAGCTGGAGCACCTGGGAATAACCGGGGTTATTGTGGGAAAGGCACTTTATTCGGGAAGTATTGATTTAAAGGAAGCCCTGCAGTTAGTTAACAGCAGTTACAGTTCAGGGGGAGAAGAAGATATTAAGTAATTTTGCGGGGAGGGGTTACCGTGTCCAAAAGAATTATACCCTGCCTGGATGTAAAAGACGGCAGAGTAGTCAAGGGGAAAAAGTTTAAAGACCTGGTGGAAACCGGGGACCCGGTAGAAATGGCTCAGCGCTACAGCATGGATGGTGCAGATGAACTGGCCTTTTTAGATATTTCCGCTACGCAGGAAGGTAGAAAAACGGTGGTAGAGCTGGTAAGGAAAGTTGCCCGGCAGATAGATATTCCCTTTTGTGTAGGGGGAGGTATAAAAAGCCTTTCCGAGGTGGAGGAGATTTTAGAGGCGGGTGCTACCAAGGTATCCCTGGGCACGGCCGGATTTAACCAGCCTTCTTTAATAGAAGAGGCTGCACGCGGCTACGGATCCACCCGCGTCATGGTAGCTATTGACGCGCAATGGAGCGACAGGTTGCAGTCTCCCGAGGTATATCTAAAAGGGGGAATGGAACCTACGGGAATTCGCGCTTTAGAGTGGGCCGCCCGGGTGGAAGAACTGGGAGCTGGAGAAATACTGCTTACTTCTATAGACTGTGACGGAAGAAAGGACGGTTACGACCTGGATTTAACTTCTACCGTGGTTGAGCAGGTATCCCTCCCGGTTATAGCTTCCGGGGGTGCGGGTAAAATGGAACACTTTGCTGAAGCCTTGACCCGGGGAGGTGCCGATGCCGCACTGGCTGCCTCCGTCTTTCACTTTGGAGAAATAAATCTGCCGGATTTAAAAAAATACCTGCAAGAGAAAGGAATCGAGGTGTAGTAAAATCATGGAAAAACTGAGCCGGAAAGAAAAACTGCAGGAAGTTAAGTTTGACGCTGACGGCCTGGTGCCAGCCATTGTTCAGGATGAGCGGACCCGGGCGGTTTTAATGATGGCTTACATGAATCGGGATTCACTGGAAAAAACCATGCAAACTGGAAAGACCTGGTTTTGGAGCCGCAGCCGCCAGAAGTATTGGCAGAAAGGGGAATCGTCGGGGCACGTGCAGGAGGTAAAAGAAATTTACTATGACTGCGATGGAGACACCCTGCTGATAATGGTGGAACAAGTGGGGGTTGCCTGCCACACGGGCCATTATACCTGTTTTTTTAACCCCATCTACCGGGAAGGGGAGGGGGATGAAGGCAGTAAAGAAAAAGAAGCCAACCCTGTGGATTTTATTTCGGTACTGGGGGAAGTAATCAGGGAAAGGAAGGCCGGGCAGCCGGAAGGCTCTTACGTGGCCGGGCTTATAAAAGAAGGGGAAGAATCCGTAGCCCGCAAGGTGGGGGAAGAAGCCCTGGAGACTGTGCTTGCGTTAATGGCAAGTTCGCGTGAACGCCTGGTTAATGAGGGCGCCGACCTGCTTTTTCACCTGATGGTTGCCCTGGAATCCCGCGAGGTTCCCATGGAAGAAGTGCTGCAAGAGCTCCGGGGCCGGCACGGAGCCCGCAAATGATCGATTATCACCTTCACACTCCTTTGTGCCGGCATGCTTCCGGAAAGCTGGAAGAGTACGTGAAAGAAGGTGAACGCAGGGGTTTGCAGGAGGTTGGTTTTGCCGACCATTTTCCCCTGGAAACCCTGGGTTTTAAACCGAAAATCCCGGTAACCATGAAGCCCGGTGAGTTGCCCCGCTATGTGGAAAACGTGCAGCAAGCGGCATCTACCGCTTCTATACCGGTAAAAACGGGAATAGAAGTGGATTATCTTCCCGGCACGGCTGCGGCGGCTAAAGAAGTGTTAAAAAAATACCCGTTCGATTATGTGATTGGGTCGGTGCATTTTATTGGTAGCTGGGATTGCACCCATCCCCTTTACCGCAAGGAATTTGAACGGCGCTCCCTTGGGGAAGTGTACCTTTCTTATTTTGAACTGATATGGGAAGCCTGCCGCAGCGGGGTTTTTGACATTATTGCCCATGCTGATGCGGTTAAAAAGTTTGGACACCGTATTCCTTTAGAGCAAATGGAACCCCTGTACCGTGAAACAGCCAGGGTAATGCAGGAAACCGGGGTGTGCCTGGAGATAAATGCTGCCGGGCTTGATACCGAGGCCGGTGAAATTTATCCTTCCCGGGAACTGGTGAAAGCTTGCCTGCAAAACGGCGTAGAAGTAACTCTGGGATCGGATGCTCACGAGCCCGGTCAGGTGGCCCGCCACTTTTCTCAAATAAAACTTATGCTACAGGAAGAAGGAGCAGACCGGGTAGCTGTTTTCCGCGGCAGGAGAAAAGAGCATTATTACCTGGACGGGGGAAAGTAAGTTGATGCAATATTATAGCCATTATATAGAAACCCCCTGGGGAGAAATATGTTTGTGCTACAGCAGGCGGTATGGGGTTTGCTATCTTTACTTGCCCGGCAGTGAGCCGCCCGATCCGCCGCCCCGGCAGCGGCTTCCCTGGACCGGGTTGATAGAAGATATAAGAAGGTACTTCCGCGGGGAAAAGGTGGAATTTCGTTATCCTCTGGATTTATCGGGGTTGGGGGTATTTTCCCGCCAGGTCCTGGGAGAAGTGCTCCGCATTCCTTTTGGGGCTACCCGTTCCTACGGGGAAATAGCCCGGTATGTGGGGTGCCCGGGGGGAGCGCGTGCGGTAGGCCGGGTAATGGCCCGCAATCCTGTTCCCCTCCTTATTCCCTGTCACCGGGTAGTGCGGCATGACGGCAGCCCGGGCGGGTTTACAGTGGGTCAAAGGTGGAAGAAGTACCTTCTTGAACTGGAAAACAGCTGTCACCGGGAGAGTTCTTTTGACCACAGCCCTGTAATACGCTGAAGTTATTGCGTGAAGTGGGTGGAGATGTGGTGAAAAGGATTTCCCAGTAGCAGCGTGAAAAAGGAGTGGAAACCTGTTGCTGCGTTATTTAAGTGGAGGAGAATCGCATGGACGTTGCCTGACGGCGATAATAGAAGGCCTACCGGCGGGGCTGCACCTTGCTTCCAAACATATTAACCGTCACCTGGAGAGAAGGCAGCAGGGTTACGGCAGGGGAGGACGTATGAAGCTGGAAACGGACCGGGTAGAGTTTTTATCCGGCCTGCGCTTTAACCGGACCCTGGGAACCCCGCTTACGCTTAAAATAGATAATAAAGACAGCGAGAACTGGCGGGAGGTAATGTCCCCGGAGGGAGAAAGAAACGAAGACGTAACCCCGGTCACTTTACCCCGCCCCGGGCATGCTGACCTTGCCGGGGGGGTAAAATACGCCAGACAGGACCTGCGTGATGGCCTGGAGAGGGCCAGTGCGCGGGAAACCGCCACCCGGGTGGCGGTGGGCGGAGTAGCCGTTCGTCTCCTGGAAGAGATGGGAATTGAAGTTTTCAGCCATGTTATTTCTATTGGGGAAGTGCAAGCCCGCCTGGAAGGTGTTTCTTACCCGGTGTTGAAAGAAAGAAGGGACCATTCTTCTTTGTTCTGCGCTGACCCGGCAGCGGAGGAGAAAATGAGGCTGGCTATTGATGCTGCCAAAAACGGCGAGAATACGCTGGGGGGAGTATTTGAGGTTCGGGTTAAAGGAGTCCCGCCGGGATTGGGAAGCCACGTGCACTGGGATCGTAAGCTAGACGGGCGTCTGGCGGGGGCTTTGATGAGCCTGCAGGGAATAAAAGGCGTAGAAATAGGTATGGGTTTTGCTTCTGCTGAGCGCCAGGGTTCCATGGTCCATGACCCCATAAATTATTCCCCGGACAAGGGAATATACCGCCCCTCCAACCGGGCCGGTGGAATCGAAGGGGGAGTAAGCAACGGGGAAGACCTTATCCTGCGTGCTGCCATGAAACCTATTCCCACACTTTTATCTCCCCTTACCAGTGTGGATATAAATACTTTGAATGAAGACCGGGCTGCAGTAGAACGCTCTGATGTATGCGCGGTTCCCGCTGCATCTGTTGTGGGAGAAGCTATAGTGTCGTGGGAGCTGGCTGCCGCGGTAAAGGAAAAATTTGCCGGGGATTCCCTGGAAGAGATGCTGCAGTCTTACCGCTTTTACCTGGAGAAAGTTAATAAAACTTTGGGAAGGGGAAAAGAAAACAGCTGAGCTGTTCACCTGAAGCCTGTGTTTGCTAAAATTAAGCAAGAGGGAAAATGGAGAAGATAAACAGTGAGAAAAGTGAAGGTGGAAGTAGAGAATCACTCTTACCCGGTGCTTATAGGCGAAAATCTTCTTTCCAGTGCGGCCCGGGAGTTAAGCGGGTTGCCTGGCGGCGGCAAAGCCCTGGTGGTGACTGATGAAACTGTAGCCGCTTTGTACCTGGAGCGGTTTCTGCCTTCTTTAGAAAAAGAAGGCTGGAACTGTCGGGTAGAAGCAGTAGCCCCCGGGGAAAAGAGCAAAACACTGGAAACGGTACAGGAGCTTTACCATGCGGCTGTAGAACATGGGATGGACCGCGGGTCGCCGGTTATAGCCTTGGGTGGCGGGGTAGTAGGTGACCTGGCGGGTTTTGTGGCAGCCACCTACCTGAGGGGAGTGCCTTTTATCCAGGTTCCTACTACGCTGCTTTCCCAGGTGGACAGCAGCGTAGGGGGAAAAGTAGGGGTAAACCATCCCCGGGGTAAAAACCTTATCGGGGCGTTTTACCAGCCGGAGCTGGTTATTATTGATCCGGCTACCCTTTATACTTTAAACGGGCGACAGTTTAAAGCAGGTATGGCTGAAGTCCTGAAATACGGCATCATTGCAGACAGGGAATTCTGGGGCTGGCTGGAGGAAAACCTGGACCCCGTTTTAGACCTCTCGGATTCATCTTTACTGGAGCACGCTATAACCGTTTCAGTAGAGGCAAAAGCGCGGGTGGTTAACCGGGATGAAAAAGAAGCCGGGCTGCGCCGTATTTTAAACCTGGGGCATACATTTGGCCATGCCCTGGAATCAGCCACTGGATACGAATATTATCTGCACGGCGAGGCAGTGCTGGTAGGGATACAAATGGCAGCCTTTCTTTCTTTTCGGGAGGGGTTTCTGGCGGAAGCGGAGAAGAACAGGATCTCCTGGATGTTAAACCGGGTGGGAATACCTGCCCCTCCGCCGGGTATAAGCGTGGAAGAGGTATGGCGGAGGTTTTCTTATGATAAAAAGAGGCAGGGAGAAAGTACCGTGTTTATCCTCCCCACGGAGATAGGCAGAGTGCAGGCCTGCAGCGAGGTCGGGCAGGAACGGGTCAGGGAAGTAATAGAAGAATACTTGCAGGGAAGTATGTGAATTTCAAAAACCTGTTCAGGCCGGTGTTGGTGAAAATTATACCGTACGGGTATAAAACTTCACCGCTGTTGTGCCCGGGCAGGTTTAATTTCGGTTTGTTTATCACCAAAGCATGGTTATCAGGAGGTATGTATTTTGTCAACAGAAAAAGAATTAACGGGTATTCTCCGGAGAATAAACGGTAAAGGTTATAAAGCCTATAAAGACCTCCAGGGAAAATATCAGCTCAGGGGTTTTACCCTTTATGTGGATTATGTCCAGGGGGATCCTTTTGCTTCACCTTCCCGTCTGCGGGTCAGGGTGGACCAGGAAAAAGCCGGTTTTCCGGGGGAGCTTTATTCCATGGAAATACGTCGAAGGGCGCTGGAAGATTATTTAACGCGCTGTTTCGACCGCAGGATTGAAGAGGTGGCCGGACGGAACCGGGGAACGGGTAAAAGCGGTATGGTGGCCATTGACGTTGGTGGACAGGAAATACTGGAGAGGACCTCCATGGTAGTAAATTCTTCTTACGTGGAGGCCCGTTTCAACGTGGGGCTGCCCGCCCGGGGAAGGAGCGTTCTGGGTCATGAAGCCGAAGAAATGCTTTGCCGGGAAGTACCACAAATAGTAAGCAAATCCCTTTATTACCATGCCGTGGACAAAGAAGAAATGTGGAAGTATATCCAGGTAGCCCAGGACCAGGAATACCTGCGCAGCCTGCTATCGGAAAACGGCTGGGTTGCTTTTGTAGCCAACGGCTCCATATTGCCGCGCAAGAGCGGAACCAGCGACCTGCCCATGGACGCTTCTTCAGCGGAAGCGTTTTATTCCCCGCCGGAGCTGGAAGCTGAAGTAAACCTGCCGCATGGCGGGGAAGTAAAGGGTATGGCCATTCCCGAAGGCATTACCCTGGTAGTGGGAGGAGGATACCATGGCAAATCCACCCTGCTGCGGGCCATGGAAAGAGGAGTGTATAACCATGTCCCGGGTGACGGGCGCGATTACCTGGTTTCGCGGGAAGACGCGGTTAAAATAAGAGCAGAAGACGGCAGAAGGGTGGCAGGGGTAAACATTAACCCCTTTATCAACAACCTGCCCCGCGGGGTGGACACCACCTATTTTAGCAGTGAAGACGCCAGCGGCTCTACCTCGCAGGCGGCAAATATTATTGAAGCCCTGGAAGTTGGCACTCACTTGCTTCTGCTGGATGAAGACACTTCTGCAACCAATTTCATGATCCGCGACCAGCGTATGCAGTTGCTGGTGGCCAAAGAAAAAGAACCCATTACCCCCTTTATAGACAAGGTGAAGATGCTTTATGACTTGGAAGGTGTATCCACGGTAATAGTGGTAGGAGGTTCCGGCGATTATTTCGATGTGGCTGACACGGTTATTATGATGGACGAATACGTGCCGCGGGAAGTAACCGAAGAGGCCAAAAATATTGCCCGGGAGATGGGTACTGGCCGACAAAAAGAAGGCGGTGAAAGTTTTGGCAACGTTTCACACCGGAAAGTTCTTTCGCGTGGCCTGGATCCCCGGAAGGGCAAAAAAGTAAAGATTTCTGCAAAAGGTTTGTACACCATACAATACGGAACGCAGAACATTTCTCTTTCTTTTGTGGAACAAATCGTAGATTTTAGCCAGACGCGGGCTATTGGTGATATAATCTATTATCTTTACCGCCAGGGGTACCTGGGGGGACAGTACACCCTGCGGGAAGCGGTGGAAGCTGTTCTCCAGGAGATATATAGCTCAGGATTGGAAGTTCTGTCTCCATTTGGAGAACAGCACCCCGGCGAACTGGCCCTGCCCCGGGCTTACGAAATTGCCGCGGCGGTAAACCGGATGCCGGCCCTGAAAGTAAAACACAGGTAGACTCTTGTTAACCGAAAAAAGTTAGTATAAAATAGGTGCGAAGCATAATTTAAAGGTAAATACTTGAGTTTTTGCCGGAAGAAAAAAGAATAAGACAAGGGGTAATAACAGATCAAACAGGTTATGCAAAACAAGGGGGAGAACTCTTGGCGGAAATTACACTGGAGGAAGTAAGGCAGGACCCCAGGGTTAAAACTTTTATACAGAAAGCCAATGATTACCTGGGGGTGCTGGGTTACACGGAACATGGCTTCAGGCATACCGGCCTGGTGGCCCGGGAGGCCAGGAATATTTTAAACGAGCTTGATTTTGACCAGCGGGAAGGAGAGCTGGCGGCTATTGCCGGCTACCTTCACGATATAGGCAACGTCTCGGGGAGAAAAGGTCACTGCCAGGCGGGAGCTTTGATTGCGCTGGACATCCTCCAGAGCCTGGGGATGCCAATGTATGAAGTGGCGGAAGTAATCTCGGCGATAGGCAACCACGACGAGGAAGACGGGTGTGTAATTAGCCGGGTTGCGGCGGCACTAATACTGGCCGATAAATCCGATGTGCACCGGAGCCGGGTACGCAATACCGATTTTTCTACTTTTGATATTCACGACCGGGTAAACTACGCGGTGGAGAGTTCTTGTTTGCACGTTAACGAAAACCGCGTTATTTCCCTGGAGCTGGATATTGACACGGGAATAAGCCATGTAATGGAATATTTTGAAATATTCCTTTCCCGCATGGTAATGTGCCGAAGGGCAGCCAGTTACCTGGATGCCCGCTTTGCCCTGGTAATTAACGGGGCGCAGCTTTTGTAAAAGAAAAAGCAAGCAAAAGAATGCAGGAAGGAAAGAAGGATAAAAATGAAAAAAATTGGTTGGAACAGAGTGCTGCTGTTGGTGATCCTTTGTGCTGCAATGCTGGGGATTTCCTATTACGTTTTCCAGAACGCCATGGATGAAGACGGGATTAACCGGGGGCTGGACATTGCCGGCGGCGTGTCTATCCGGCTGGAGGCGGTGGAAGAAGAAGGCCGGGAAGTAGACCAGGACGCCATCGATCGTTCTATTGCCGTAATCCGCAAACGGGTTGACGAGCTGGGAGTTGCCGAGCCGGCCATCCGCCAGGAAGGAAGTAACCGCATACGGGTGGAACTGCCCGGCTATGAAGATGAAAGAGAGGCCCGCGAGGTTATTGGGCAGACTGCCCGGCTGGAATTTGTGGGCCCGGACGGTGAAATTATACTTACCGGGGAACATTTAAACGATGCTTCTGCGGGACGGGAATATGTAGGGGGGGCGATGCCTGAACCAGCGGTCACCCTGGATCTGAACAGCGAAGGCAGGGAACGCTTTGCGGAAGCTACTACCAGGTTTTCCGGGCAGGTCATCAAAATTAAAATGGATGATGAGATTCTTTCCGATCCCGTAGTTAATGAGCCCATAACCGATGGAAATGCTGTAATATCCGGCGGGGATATAGACATGGAAAAAGCCTCCCACCTGGCCATGATGTTGCGGGCCGGGGCGCTGCCGGTTTCCCTGGAGGAAGTGGAGCTTGACGTGGTGGGCCCCACCCTGGGGGAAGAGATGGAAAATGTGGGGGTTATAGCCGCCGCTATTGGCCTGGTGGCAGTGCTGCTGTTTTTGATTTTATATTACCGGGCCGCGGGAATTCTGGCCGGGGTGCTCCTTTGTTTTTACCTGGGCCTGGTGCTGGCCGCCCTGTGGGGAGTAGGAGCCAGCCTGACGCTGCCGGGAATAGCCGGTATTATTTTATCCCTTGGTATGGCGGTGGACGCCAATATAATTATTTTTGAAAGAATTAAAGAAGAGTTGCGCGACAGCCGTATAGTTCGTGCTTCCGTGGAAGCCGGGTTTAACAATGCATTAAAAGCCATAGTGGATGCCAACGTAACTACCCTTATAGCTGCCTTGATACTTTTCTGGATGGCGGACGGCCCGGTGCGCGGTTTTGCCGTTACTCTTTCCACGGGGTTGGTGTGCAGCATGATAACCGCCCTACTTATTAACCGATTTATGCTTCGACTTGCGTACCGCAGTGGCTTGTGGCGCGGGGGCTCATTCGTGGGGGTGAAGACCTGATATGTTTTTTGTAGACCATCGATATAAGGCGTTTATTTTTTCGGGTGCATTAATGATTTTGTTTCTGGTTTCTTTTGCGGTTAACGGCCTGAACTTAGGTATTGATTTTACCGGGGGAGTTGAAATCCAGGTAATGCCCAATGAAGAATTCGAGGTAGAAGAAGTACGTGAGGTTTTGGGCGAAGCCGGGCTGGAAGGAGCCTCCGTTAGGACGGTAAGGGCCAGGGAAACCGGTGAAGATGAAGCAGCCGGCGGTTTTTTGATAAGGACCGCGGAACTTCCGCCAGAACAGCGGGATGCACTGGTAGAATCCCTGGAGCAGAAATGGCCTCAGATGGATAACACCATAAGAAGCGTGGGGGGAGTAATTGGGAAAGAAATGACCCAAAGTGCAATTATAGCCGTGGTGGTAGCTCTGGTGGCCATGGTGGGGTATATTACCTACCGGTTCCAGTTTAACTACGCCGTATCTACTCTTTCCGCCCTGATGCACGATGTGATAATAGTTTTGGGAGTATTTTCCCTGCTCCAGCTGGAAATAAATGAAATTTTTATAGCTGCACTGCTCATGGTAGTGGGCTATTCCATCAACGACACTATCGTGATTGTAGACCGTATAAGGGAAAATGTAAAAGGAGGGCGCAAAAAGGACTATCCGCGGGTGGTTAATGAAAGCGTTTTTCAAAACCTTACCCGATCTATAAACACCTCCGTTACCACCCTGCTGGTGTTGATTGCACTGCTTATAGGTTTCACATATTTTATTGGAAATATGGATCTGATAGTTTTTGTGATAGCCTTAATATTGGGGGTTCTTGCCGGAACTTACTCTTCCCTTTTCATAGCCAGCCCCATGTGGCTCACCCTGAAACAGCGTGAGTTTCGCAAAGCAAGCGATTTTGACGGGGGGTAAGCGGGGCTCCCGGCTGCATTTGCATTTGGTAGTAGCATTAGCATTGGGATCAAAAATATTTTCCTCCCCCTGTTAGTAGCACTCATATTGGTGCCTCGACATCTTCCTCCCCCCTGGTGCTAACCCAGTTACACACTTGACACCGGGGGGTAAAGCTACAATCTTTGGGTTATTTTATA
>PWGO01000182.1 GCA_003554525.1 Syntrophomonadaceae bacterium
ATTTCTTCCAGGCGGCACTGGAACTTTTCTTTAAGTTCTCCCGCAGCCTTGCGGGTAAAGGTAACCGCGGCCATTTTTTCCGGCTCACAACTGCCGGAAGCGAGCAAGGCCACCATGCGTTCCACCAGGCAGGTGGTCTTACCGGAGCCGGCTCCCGCGTCCACCAGGAAGTTTTCGTGAAGCCGGCATTTTATTGCTTCCCGGGCTTTTTCATCCTTTAGTTCTTCTATCTTTTCTATCTTTTCTACCTCTTCTATCTCTTCTTTTCCTTCTTTTTCTTCTTTTTCTTCTAACTCTTCTCTTTCTTTACTCATAATCCTGCAGCTCCTTCCAGGGATTCAGCTCTTCATTCTCCGGCCATGACAGCTTGATTCCCATGCGCTCCACCGAAAGCGGATAGCGGCAAACTGTTTGATAGTCGCAGTAAGTGCAGCGTTCCCCATCACCGGTAGCGCAAAAAACGCCCGCGGCAAGCAGATCCATGAGTTTCTGCAGCGCTTGCAAGGCGCGCTCCCTGTCTTCCTGTTGCCGCCGGTATTTTTCCCCTTCCCCCTTTTCAGTGGGAAACAGGTAGCCCGCTTCCCCGACCCGGGCCTGTGGGTCAGGGCCGTCGGCCAGGATTTTTTCCGCGGCCATGGCATACAGGGCGTGCTGTATCTGGCGTCCGCAGTTTATGTACTGGTTTTCTTCAAATCCGTAGGTGCCTCCGGTTTTAAAATCCCACACCCGGTAGATTCCCTGCCCTTCAAGGCGGTCTATGCGGTCAATACGCCCCCGCAGCCAGATGCTCCCGCCATCCGGGAGTTCCAGGCGCACCGGCTCCCGGTATCCCTGCGGCTCCCCGCCATCGTCATCTTTGTCATCCTTATCATCCTTGTCATCCTTGTCATCCTTATCATCCTTATCATCCTTGTCATCTTCATCATCTTCGTCATCTTCGTCATATTCGTCGGTAATGCCAAAAGGTAGCTCCAGGTAGAGGGGGATGCTCCCTTCCTGCCGGAGCTCTTCTTCCACCTGCATAAAGACTTCCAGCCCCTGCAGTATTTGCTCCCTCTCGATTTCATAAACCACGGTGCTTGGCGGCGGTATGGCCTGGCGGTATTCCTCGATGAGGCTCCCGGCTATCTCCAGGAGCCGGTCGCGGTGCCGGGAAGGCGCGGAGGGAGGCTTAGCGGCGCCGGCGGGGCGGGTTTCTTTTAAGAATTCCGCGTAAATTCGGTGCAACAGGAGGCCCCGGGAAAGGGGGTCCAGCCACGCGCCGGGATCAAAGACCTGCTCGTCGGGCGGCTCTACTCCCAGCACATAGCGCAGGAAATATGAAAAGGGGCAGGTGGCAAGTGTCTCCAGCGCAGTGACCGACAGGATTTTACCGTTCCGCCGGGGGTCCAGCTCCCCGGGTTCGGCGGGCACCCTGCCATCGAAATCGCTGAAACGCTCCCTGCTCCTGGTTTCTTCGGCCAGCATCCCGCAGTGCAAGCCCGGGTAGCATTCCCGTACGCGCTGCAGGTCTCCTCTTTTGCCCTCTTTTAAGACCAGGGTTCCCCACCATTCTTCTTCCGAGATGCAGCGGGAACGGCCGCCGGGAAAGTACGCCACCGGTTGCGGCAGGTCGTTTAAAAGGGTGCTGTAGTCATGGTCCCCGCACCCTGTCTTCAGGCGGTAGGCCTGCAAAACGGCGGACGAAGGGAAAGAAGGCCTGTTTTCCACGGGGTCAAAAGAAGAAAAGCTCAAAGTTATTTCTCCGCGGCGCGAGGCCAGGAAGCGCACCAGGCGGTACAGGTTGTCCTGCGGAATACCGGATCTTGAAGCAAGGTGAGGGCTCAAGGCGGATCTCTCCCCGTCCAGCAAAACCGGGTCCTGCAGGCCGCTGCCGGGAAAATGGCCCTCGTCCAGGCCGGCCAGGAAAGTGCGGGGGCGGCAGACCCACTGCCCGGCGTTAAGGGAAGCCGCATGCAGGTGCCCCGGTTCCGGGCCGGAAGCTCCCACGCAGAGTTCCCCCAGGCGGGTTTTCAGCCTTTCCGCCGCAGAGCGCAGGGGCAGCTCGCCATCCAGGCTGCGCGAAACATCCTCCAGCTGCTCCCGGATGGCTTCGCGTGCCAGTCCGTCCAGCTGGCCCGACACCCCGGCGTACTCCTCCAACACCTCCGACAGCCCTGCACATAATCCGCGGAAATCAATTCCCCCGTCCTCGCCGGCTGCGGGGAGGCGGTTCAGGATAAATGAAAGCGTTTCCTGGAGTTCCCCTGCTTTTTCCCGTTGGCCCAGGAGATATTCCTTCAGCCCTTCCCTTTCTTCCGCCTCCGCTTTCTGAGCCCCGGAGAAAAGCCCCTGCTGCAGTTCATCCAGGCAGGGAAGGTAGCGCTCCCTGCCCCAGGCAATACCGGCTCGCCGCAGCAGCCGGGCCATATTGAGGCCCGATTCCGACTTCAGGCAGCCTTCAGAAAAAAGACGGTACAGCAGGGAAGCAGGAAAATTTTCTTCCATCCAGGCCAGCATCCCCAGCGCCAGTTTGCCCGGCCGGGTAAACCCTACCGGGATCCCTTCAGCAAAAGTGACGGGAATCCCGTACGCGGCAGACAGGTTTACCACCAGGGGAAGGTAGGTTTCGGAGCTGGTATAGCAGAGCAGGACATTATCCAGGGGAATTTCCCCGTGTTTTAAACGCCGGAAAACTTCCTTTATTTCGCAAGCCGCGCCGTAAGCGCGGAAAATATCCAGCTTATCGAGCTCTTCTCGCCCCGGGAGGGAGGTTGGGGCGTTCTCCAGGTCGTAGAGGCGGGAAAAGGGAGAGCCTCCGGCAGGCCGCCGCCGGTTTTGTGACGGAAAAACAAAGCTGTGGGGAGGCGGCAAGCCGTTTACTTCTTCGGCAGGGAGAATGCGGCAACACCCCGCAGTTAGCCGTTCCAGGAAGGCAAAGGTAAGGTAATCCAGCTCCAGCTGTTCCGGCACCAGGTAGAGCACCTCTGGCTCCCGCGATACCGGCGGGCCGGGGTTATCTCTTAGCCTGTCCAGGGCGCGCTTATAGAGCTGGGCCTCATCAAAGAGGTTCCTTTGCTGCAGCTTTTCTTCGTACCTCGCCAGTACGGTTTTCAGCTCCCTACCCTTTTGCTCGTCCACAAAGCGGGCGGGCTCCATACCGTCTGAAGTTATACCGGACCTTCTTAGTTCCAGCAGAGGGGCTTTCAGTATGCCGGCCAGTCCTTCGGCACCTTCCAGCCCGGAAAAGTAATCCAGTTCTCCCCTGCTATCCATCTCCTCCAGCACTTCACCCAAAAGAAAAAGGACCCGGCCTTCAGTAGCAAGCTCAACCCCCTGCTCCACCATGGTTTCTTCCACAATCCATTGGGCCAGCTCCCCCGGGACCGTAACCGTGAGGTTCAACCAGGGCTGCCCGTGGCAGGCCAGGCCTTCCAGGAGCTGCTGGCCGGCGCGGTAAGAATCGGCAACCAGTACCTTGCGGATAAAAAAGTGCTCCCGGCAGCATTCGGCCAGGCTGGAAAGCAGGGTATTCACCAAAAAACCTCCTTACATCCATTGATCAACGCATCCATATATCCATTGATCAACAATTTAGTCCTCAACGGTTGTACATTCGCTCTTACTCTTGCTTTAACTTTAACTTTACTCTAACTCAAACTCAAACTTAAACTTAAACTACTAAATTCTATTTCTATTTCTATTTCTATTTCTAAGACCGCTTCTAAGACCGCAACTTTATTCAATCACCTTTTTAATAAAGAGTAATCCTGGCAAGAATACCAGCTAAAATGCCAAACAAAACACTTATCAAAGTACCCGATATATAATAATCCCTAAATTCCGCCGATGATTGTATTTGACCAAATCTTACTGCTGTTTTTGAAGCAAATAAAATAGCAACCGCCTCGTATGCGCCTCCTATAATGGCAATCACCGTTAAGACGCGCTCTAATGTTCCAATATACCTTCCTGCTATTACTTCCCGGCTGCCAGCCGAAATTTGAGTTTTATCCGTTTCCAGTAATAATTTAACAATAATATTGGCAAAAGAGCTTATAATAATTAACAGGCAGCTTAAAATCAAAATCTTTTGCATGGCAGAAAACGGCTTAATCGCCGGCAATACCACATTTATCAGATACTCAGCGGAAATACCCTCCCAGTTGATTGCCGTATGAAAAGCAGCTAAAGTAAATATAACCACCAGCGCCAGATGGACCAATTGATCCGCCCAAAACAACCAGAACGGGTATCCAAATTTAACTTGATGGCAGGAGCATGTCCCATCGGAATCAGAAAAAGAAGTAATAGAAGAAGAATAAGTAGTAGTAGCAGCAGCAGCAGAATTAATAGAAGAAGAATAAGAACTTTTAATTATATTAACTTTGAGTAGATCCACAATATAATGGCTTAGCGACAGCAGCATAATAATAATTAAATTGGGCCAAGAGAACCACTGCATCCCTTGAATTACAGAAAACAAAAATAAACTGGTAATAAAATAAGTTCCTGCATGATAAAACAAAGCCATGCGCGCTTTCTTGCCGGCGCCATATTTGCAGGCCACCATGGCGTCCGACTGAAAAACAAAATCTGTTAACAAGTGGGAAAGAAACAAAATTAAAAAATAATCCAGCATATGTCCTCCTGCTTCTATATTCTTGTATATTTAGTTTGCCGCTTAATATAACTTATATAGTTATATCTTTGAAATATAACCTTATTAGTTATACGTCCGATTTATAACCTCTATCCGTTATAATCCGTTATAATAGGTTGCCCCAGTAAAATAATTATTTAACAAAAACTCCACCCTCTCTTCCAATAACACTACTTCTTTCCAGCAGGCATTGTTTATCAATTTACTAATATAAGGCTGGGTGGTTCCAATCAAGCCGGCAATTTCTTTTTGTTTTTTCCCCTCCCTTAAGTACGGCAGGATTTCATAAAACGACCCGGGCCACAGCTTTTTAATTACTGCAAGAGAACCCAGCATTATATTAACTTCCTCTTCGCTGCTCTTGTCCAGGACCCCCGGCTCAGGCTTAAACACTACGGCGTGATCTTTTATCCTATTGTGCGCGATATTTAAAGCCTCACGCGCGGCATAAAACACTGGACCATCCATACCCAATGCCTTTTCTTTTACAGGAGTATTAATACCTCCCAACCCTAAACCCAGGCGCACCTGCACCGGGTAAATGGCTTCGGATATAACGCAGATAATTTTATAAACAGGGGCGGACGGTTTTAGAAGCCCCTGAAATTCGTCGCCAACAGTAACCAGAAATTCCGCCTCCACAAACTGCTCAAAATCGTGGTTAATCTTATTAAGGGCCTCCTCTAGCTTCGCCTGGAACTCTTTTCTGCGGTCAATCTGGCGAGATTTTACAATATCACCGATTAAAGCAACATAGATATTTGCCATAAACCCGACCCCCACTTGTTATTAGTTTAATAGCTTAATAATTTAATAGCTTAATAGCTTAATAACAATATTTTTGGTAATTAAGTAATATGTCTGATTAATAGAATCTTCCCTGAGAATCTTCCCTGACATGTTATTGCCTCTGCTTACGCCATTATTTATCATGATTATATCAAATCGGATCGGATAAAAATACCGCTACCCCATATTCAGGTTAAAATTAAACTAATTGATTTAACCTTTAATTAAAAACCTATCTCACCAGAACTTCCTCAACTTTTTAAATGTAAATGTGGACAACATAAAATATTTTGATTAACAGGCAGGAAGTTGTTCTAAATTGTTGAATATAGTATCCATTACTTATATTATAAAAATTAACCAAAAGGAGTGAACAAAAATATGGTATTTGGAAAGTTTAAAAATCAGTTCATTGAAGTAATCGAATGGGTAGATGATTCAGATGATACTCTCATTTACAGGTTTCCAGTAGAAGATAAGGAAATAAAAATGAATGCACAATTGACAGTAAGGGAATCCCAAAAAGCTATTTTTGTAAATGAAGGGCAGATAGCGGATATTTTTGACCCGGGAAGGTACGAACTAACCACTCAAAATATGCCGGTGCTAACAAAATTAAAATCCTGGAAATATGGTTTCGATTCCCCGTTTAAAGCAGAAGTGTACTTTGTTAACACCAGAAGATTTACCGACCAAAAATGGGGTACTACTAATCCAGTAATGATGCGTGATCAGGATTTCGGTGTTGTAAGGTTCAGGGCTTTCGGGGTATTTGGATTCCGGGTATCTGATCCCGAAGCATTGATGAAAGAAATAACTGGAACCAGTGAGATTTTTACTACGGAAGATATAGTGGCTCAGCTAAAAAATATTATAGTTTCCGGTTTATCGGAAGCTGTAGCCAAGTCACAGATACCGGTTCTTGATTTGGCAATGAGTTACAGTGAGCTTTCTCAGAAAGGGATGGAGGTATTTGAGCCCAAGTTCAATCAATACGGGTTGTCTATAACTTCCTTTGTTATCAATAATATCTCGCTTCCCAAAGAAGTAGAAGAAGCTATGGATAAAAGATCTTCCATGGGCGCAGTGGGAGACTTGGGACAATACACTCAGTATCAGGCTGCAGAAGCCATGCGTGATGCTGCTCAAAATGAAGGAGGCGGAGCTGCAGGTGCCGGCATGGGGTTAGGAGCCGGCATGGGGTTGGGCAATGCCATGTCAAACGCCATGAATCAGGCGACGAATCAACAACAGCAGGGTGCACCACAACAATCTCAGCAGCAGAGTATTGCTTGCCCCGGCTGCAATGCACAAATAAATGCCTCCTCAAAATTTTGTCCGCAGTGTGGGCAAACAGTACAACAGCAGGAGGATAAAATTGCCTGCCCCGGTTGTAATACACAAATAAATGCCTCCTCAAAATTTTGTCCGCAATGTGGGCAAAACATAAACATACAGTGTAGCTGTGGGCACACTTCACCGCCCGGGTCGAAATTTTGTGGTAACTGTGGAAATCAATTGAGTTAAAAGCAACGGGAGGAGTGCAAAAATGAATGAAAGTGTAGTTAAAAGTGAATCTTACAGCTGTGGTGCATGCGGAGGAACAGTCCACTTTGATCCTGATACACAAAATTTAAAATGTGAATACTGCAGTTCAATTACCGAGTTTACGCCTCCGGAAATAGAAATTGAAGCCTATGACCTGGAAGCAGGCCTGGAACAGTGTAACACTGATTGGAAACAAGAAAGCAGAGTTATTCATTGCGACAGTTGTGGAGCTGAAACCGTACTCGAAGGAAGAAACACTTCACAGTCGTGTGCCTTTTGTGATTCGCCGCATGTATCGGATATAGATAGCCAGCCGGGCATAAAACCTGAGTCCTTAATACCTTTTCAATTGTGTGAGGCAAAGGCAAAACAGTCATTTAAAAAGTGGATCAAAGGCAAATTTTTTGCTGATACCAAAGCAAAAAGCGCGCACAGGATGGATAATATTAAGGGTGTTTACGTGCCCTACTGGGTATTTGATACGGATACTACTACAAGTTATAAAGGCAAAAGAGGGAAAAGGGTTCGCACTGGTAGCGGCAAGAATAGAAGAACCTCGACAAGATGGACTAATGTAAGCGGGGTTTACGAAAAAAACTTCAGGAATGTAAATATTTGCGGTTCGGATCAGATAAAGAAAATGGGTTTATCAGAAAAAATGGAATACAAATTTGAAGAATTGAAAGGGTACTCACCGGTTTATTTATCCGGGTTTGTCGCAGAAAAGTATATCCGCGGGGTTGAAGACAGCTGGGAAATATGCAAAAACAAAATTAAAAAAGCTATCGTCAGTGGGATAAAAAGGCAAATAGGAGGGGACAGGCAGCAGGTAACCAGCATGAAAACCCAATATGAAAATACCAAATATAAACACGTATTATGCCCGATTTTTGTATCGGTTTACAAGTATAAAGATAAAGAATACCCCTTTATTGTTAACGGGCAAAGTGGAAAAATAGAAGGGAAATATCCGCTGAGTGTACCCAAAGTAATCGGGGCTGTGGTAGTAGCTTTGATAGTGATTTCTTTGCTGATCTGGCAATCTTCGTAAATAATTAAGATTTTAAAAAGATCCGGGTATTTAAGTAATGCCCGGATCTTTTTGTGTGTACCCGGCATGGGCGACAGCTTGGCATGGATGGCTATAAGCCAGCCGGACACATATAAATGCTTTTAAAAAAATAATCCAATCAGGAATAGAAATATAATCGACCGCGTTGAAGAACGCTGGCCCTAAGGCTCAACAGTCACACCTGAGCTTTATGCAATATTCTTACAGTTAACAAATAATGTTCTGCAAAATCACCCCTAATTCCTTACGCGGGCGTAAACTTCTTTTGGCGGCAGCCCGGTTTTTTTTTCTTGGTTAAATAATAATTGCCTGGATTTTATTGAGATATTTTTGGCAATAAAAAAATTATTACTAATTGGTTGACATGTCTGAAAATTTATTATAAACTATAATTGATTTAGATAATCGAATTTTCAAAAAAAAGGGAGGTGATAGAGGAGTAACCCAACGGGAATAAAGGCGGGTAA
>PWGO01000153.1 GCA_003554525.1 Syntrophomonadaceae bacterium
CAATGCATTCCCACACCCCGGGCAATAAAGCCGCTGTTTCATTTTATCACCTCACTGTATGATAGAAATAACTAAACCCTTGAACTGATTTATTTGCCTTATTATAACATCTATTGATATTATGTCAATTTTAGTTTTTTCACTAAAATTTAATGCTAAAGCCGAAAACTTCTTGTTTTCTTTTTTTTAACCTCCTTTCCGTTTAAATTAAGTTGAAAGATATAATACCTGTAAATCAAAAACAAAATTGATAAAACCCTCGTATTGTGCCTATAAATATTTACCTCGCCTGTTACTTAATTTAACCTGTATCGACCTGAAAAGTTTCTAAGTCTTAAGTATAAAGAAGGAAGGTATTTACGAAGATTCTTTTTAGTTTGATAAACCAAAAATCCTTTAACTTTTATTATAACATTTAAAATTCCTCTTGGTGTAAACCGTGAACAAAACACCTTCTCAATTATTTTTTCAAAAAAAGACTTTAAGGGTAGAGGCATGCGACGAGCCAGGTTAAACAGACGAACAAAGATTATAAAATACCGCTCAGCGAATATTACTTGCTTTTCCGTCAATTGAGGTTGCTTTAGAGGCATATTACCACTATAATAATCTTTATCCGCAGGAATAAACCCGGCCCCGGAAGCAATCCGGTAAAGTTCCGTCTCAGGATAAGGGAAAAATACAGCTACTGACATCCGGGAGGGCTTTAGTTCAGAATTCAGCCTAATTGTTTCCAATATTCTGGAAAGATTCTCATACGGAAGCCCTACCATGTTGTAAGATAAGGTGGCAATTCCTTTCTTTTGTAATATTTGAAAAGAACGTTTAACCTGGTCTAAGGGGGTTTTTCTGTTTAATATTTCTCTGCGAATTACTGGATGCCCTGATTCCACCCCCATATGAACCTGATAACTTCCTGCTTTCACTAATAAAGAAGCAACTTCTTCATCAACAAGATTAGAACGTAACCGACAAGAAAAGGGAAGGTTTATTTGTTCACGGTAAAGTTCAGTAAACTCCCTGAGCCAGTCTTTGTTTAAACCCAATATATTATCCATGAAATTAATATATTCAATATATGGATATTTTTCTAACAACGTTTTCAGGATAGTTATGGCTCCCTGCGGACTACGGAAACGAGGATACTTATTTTTATTGGGGTAAATATCTTTAAAGCGATGATTGCAACAGTAACTACAGGCGTAAGGACATCCTCGCGAAACCATGACTAAAGCGGTGTTTGTTAAAGAAGAAGCAAGCCGGCTGTAATCATAAATATCAAAATCGGGAACGGGTAGAGTATCCAGATCTTCAATGAGGGGGCGCACCGGGTTCTTTTTTATTCCGTTTTCTGTTTTTAACCACAGGTTTTTAATAGAATATATGTCTTCGCCCTTCTCTAGAAGAGAGCATAATTCTAATAAGGGATACTCCCCTTCTCCAATACAAACCGCATCAGCCCCGGTGTTAAGAAGGGTTTCTTCCGGGGCCAGTGATGGGTGGTAACCTCCACAGATTATAAAGGAAGAGGGAGATACCTCACGTGCCCACGAGATGTATTTTTTCACATCAGGAAACCGGCTCGTCAGGCAGGTAAAACCTATTACTCCCGGATTTTCTTCCACAATCTGCTTACAAAACTCCTCTTTTGTCGGAGGATAAACAATATGATACAGAGACACCTCGTGACCTTCGTTTTTTATCACCGCCGATATAGAAGCTATGCCTTCCGCATAACTGGGTTCAACATGTATGCCTCCAGAACCCCTGTAATAATCGGATTGTACAAGTAATAACTTGATAAAATACCCCCCAAAAAAAACAGGCTTTTATTGGTTAATTCAAAAAAACTTGAAATCAAGGAATGCCTGTCGATAAACTAAATATATTTTAATAATTTGATACTTCTTTCATACCTTTAATAGTAACAATTGTAAGGTTACTTTGTCAAAATTTTATAACGTTTTAATTACGCTTCAGGTTGACAAAATACTGGTACCGGCTTAAAATAAAACTATAGTATTTCTATAAATTCACTTGACTTATAGGGGTGTAGCTTATGGCAGGTACAGGTAAAATTAGCTCCGAAAAGTTTAAAAATTACGTGCAGGGAAGGTTTGGAAAGCAACGGCCAGAAGTAGTGGTGCCTCCCTCCGCTGGGGTCGACGCCGGCGCAGTAAAAATTGATGACCACAGGGTTATGGTGGTTGCAGAAGACCCTATTTTCCCCGCCCCTGGCTTACCGCTGGAAACCTTCGGGTGGTTCACCGTGCATATAGGGGCCAGCGATATAGCCGTCATGGGAGTTGAGCCTCAGTACATGAGTTATTCCCTTCTTATGCCCCCAGGTACAGATAATGAAGATTTAGATACCATTATTAAATCCATACACGAAGCTGCCGAAGAGATAAATATAACCATAATGGGAGGACACACCGGCTATTATCCTTCCGTAACCGTCCCCATTATCGGGGGTGTAACTGTTTTTTCCATTGCCGACCAACACGAAATAATTACCCCTGCAGGGGCTCAACCCGGCGACGCAGTAATAATGACCAAGGGACCGGCAGTAGAAGCTGCGGCACTGCTTTCCATTGTTTATAAAGAGCGTCTTTACCGTAACCTGCCAAAAGAATCCGTGGACCGGGCCATAGCCCTGCATCGGCAAATCTCTTGTGTGAAAGATGCACTGGTTTCCAGGAAACACGGGGTCACCGCCATGCACGACGCTACCGAAGGGGGAGTAATCGGGGGCATGCTGGAAATAGCCAGCGCCAGCAGTGTAGGCGCCATAATTTATGAAAACAAAATGGTCTTTCCCGAAGAAATTAAGCAGGTTTGCAATAACCTGGAAATAAACCCCCTGGAAGCTATATCGGAAGGAACACTCCTGGCCACGGTTCCCCCTTCCAACACCGACAATCTGCTGTGGGAGTTAAACAAAAACGGGATTGCAGCTTCGGTTATAGGAGAAATCTTGGAGGATGCTTCGGTAAGGAAAATCGTATTAAACAACGGCCGCAACCAGGACTTGGTGATGCCGCAATCCGATCCTTTCTGGCCTGTGTTTTTTGCCGGGCTAGATCAAGGTTGATATTTGACTTTAAGCTGCTGCTATTTTAACATGAAGGAAAAGATTGTTTATGGTTGGCTGTATTAAAACGCTTTGCTTCCGGCGTTAACAATTTTTTTTATAAGCTGGTTGTAGTATTTGTGAAATTATGCCCAAGGAGGTATATCCATGCAATTATCAACCAAGGCACGTTATGCGGTAAGAGCCCTCATCGAACTCACGCTTTTTTACGGCCATGGACCTATTATGCTAAGAGAAATCGCCAGGCGACAGAATATATCCGATAAGTACCTGGAACAGCTGATGTCTCCCCTGCGCACCCGGGACATTGTCTACACGGTGCGCGGCAACCGTGGGGGCTATATGCTTTCCAGGGAACCCGGCAATATCAACCTTTACGAAGTCATCCAATCGGTAGAAGGCTCCCTTGCGCCGGTTCCCTGCGTAGAAAAAACCGATGTCTGCGATAAAATCGATATATGCGCCACAAGAGAAGTATGGTGCGAATTAAACGATAAAATAAAAGAAACACTGGAAAACACTACCCTGGTGGAACTCGCTGAAAAGCAGAAACATAAGCAGCCCGATAAAGCTAAAAACATAGATTACATTATATAAGTATATTTTCTTGCGGGAATCAAAAACAATAGATAAAGAACTACATTACCACACCTACCACCCCAACCAAAGGAGCATAATCTATATGTTTTCTACTTTTTCCGCCGTCTTTGAAGCCCTGGAGACCATTGAACAGGAACTACAGAAAGGAGTTAGCGATAAAGAAAAAGAAAAAATCATAGACACCCTTATTTCCCTGCGCAGTACTATGGATAAATGTGTACACTACTGGATCAAGTTTGAAGAAAAAGTTTCTTCCCTTCAGGAAAAACACCAGATAGAGCTGCCCGACACCTTGCCGGAAAGTTTTTTGGACGAATTTACTTTGTTTGATAACCAATCCCCGGGCAGTGAAACCGACCCACCGGAAACTTCTGCTTTAGCTGATACCCAAAATACCTCTTCCCAGGCCTTTCCCAATAATTCTTCCTCCGGGGCAACTGCCGACCCCGGGAGTTACGAAAACAATTTGGCCCAGTACCAGCAGTGCTTACAACAAAGTTTTAAAAATATCTCTGAAGAAAACGCTATAATATCTTTCCGTAAAGGGCTTGGCTTTTGGGATCTGGCCTTGCTCCACGATGCCGCAAAAGAATTTGAAAAGGTGACCCGCCTGGAACCCGATTTCATCATCGGCCATTTTTTCCTGGGGATCTCCTGCAGCTATAAAAAAGAATACGACCGCGCTTTCCAGGAGCTAAAGCTGGTAATTGCCCTGGACAGCGATGACTTGCTGAAAGCAATCTCCTACAATACTATAGGAAGCCTTTACGCGGACCTGGAAGAGCCTTCCCTGGCCCTGGAAAATTTCGAAAAAGCTTCCCGGGTAAAACCAGAGTTAAAAGAAGCTTACTTTAACCAGGGTGCCGTTTATTTTAACCAGCAGAGATATGAACAGGCCCTGGAGGCGTTTAACCGTTTTTTGGAATACGAGCCAGAAGACTGGGAAGCCCTGCTTTATGCGGGCAAAGCCTGCGGACACCTTGAAAAATGGGACGATGCCTTAACTTACTTAAAAAAAGCATATAAAAACAACCCCCTGGAACCGTTAATAACTTTTGAACTGGGCATAGCCTGCCGGGTCCAGGAAAAACACGAAAATGCAGAAGTTTATTTCCGTGCAACCCGCCGCATGCTCTCCGAAGCCAGCCGGGAGAATTTGCCGGAAGAAGGAATTTAGCATTATTCTAACGAATAACTGTTATCAGGAAAAAAGCTCGAGAAAAAATGCCTGGCGGGAGGGTGAAATTTGGGAGAAAAAATTGCTTTTATCGGGGGCACTGGCGTTTACAGCCTGGATATAGTTGACCATACCGTACCGTTAAAAGTATCTACAGAATACGGTGAAGTGAACCTTCATAAAGGAGAGCTGAAAGACAAAACTGTTTTTTTTATGCCCCGCCACGGGGGAGAACATAAAGTTCCGCCCCACCGGGTAAACTACCGCGCCAACATCAGCGCCCTGAAAATACTGGGCGCAGACATGGTGATTTCTACTGCAGCAGTGGGTTCCCTGCGGGAAAATTTTTCACCGGGAAGCATGGCAGTTTTAAACCAGTTCATGGACTTCACCAAAAACAGGATATACACTTTTTTTTCCGGTGAAGACAAGCCTGTGGTGCATACCGATTTTACTTACCCCTACTGCGCCAATACAAGAGAAAATATTATTAATGAAGCAAAACGCCTTGACCTCAAATTCGTAGACGGGGGCAATTACGTCTGTACCGAAGGCCCCCGCTTTGAAACCGCCGCAGAAATAAAAATGTACGAAAAGCTCGGCGGGGACCTGGTGGGAATGACCAACGTGCCGGAAGTACTCCTGGCAAGAGAAGCAGGTTTATGTTATGCTACTATTGCGCTGGTTACCAATTACGCTGCCGGGATTTCCCCCCACATACTTACCCACGAAGAGGTAGTTGAGGTAATGGAATCCGTCAAAGAAGAGGTAAACCAGTTATTTCTAGGCATAATCAAAAATGCTGAACTCGATCCGGATTGCACCTGCAAGGATTTTGGAAAACACTTTACGGCGGAAGGTAATATTATAGAATAAGCAAATGTTATAGAATAAAGTAAAATAAAATATTAACCGGGATAGCTCCCTGAAACCGCCTCTAACTCTAAAATAAAATCGCCCCGGGGGCCTCTCTACCGGATAGTCTACCGGACAGTTTACCGGACAGTTTACCGGACAGAATGATAGTTATTAGAAAGGTTGAGTTATGCATGTTCCAAACCCTTGCCTGGGATGAAAAAAACAAGATATTAAAGCTGCTGGACCAGCGCCTTTTGCCACACCAGGTAGTTTATAAAAAATACAGGCGGGCTTCCCAGGTTGCCCGGGCAATTAACAAAATGGTAGTCAGGGGGGCTCCCGCCATAGGGATAACCGGTGCATTCGGGCTTACTTTAGAAGCCCTCCACTTTAGCAGCGGCGGTTTCAGCAGCGGCGATGGTTCATCCTCCCTGGATTTCTGGCACACCATGAACAACGCCTACCAGGAGATAGTTTCCTCACGCCCCACGGCGGTCAACCTGTCCTGGGCTTTAAACCGTCTATGGAAAAATGCTGAAACAGCCGTGTCCCCCCGTGAAGTGGCGGAACAGTGGGAAAAAGAATCGCTTGCTTTACTGCAGGAAGATATTAACACGAACAAAAAAATCGGGGAAAACGGGGCTGCCCTTCTTAATCCGGGCTGCCGCATCCTTACCCACTGCAACGCCGGGGCGCTGGCTACAGCGGGCTGGGGGACTGCACTGGGAATAGCCAGGACCGCGCACCAACAGGGAAAAGTCGAAATGGTTTATGCCGGGGAAACCCGGCCTTACCTGCAGGGAGCGCGCTTAACAGCTTTTGAACTGTTAAGCGACGGCATACCTGTAACCCTGTTTACCGACAATTCCGCAGGCCATTTAATGCAAAAGGGCCTGGTTGACGCCGTTATCGTGGGAGCGGATAGAATTGCCTTCAACGGAGATACGGCCAACAAGATAGGGACCTACTCGCTTGCAATCCTGGCAAACTACCACCAGGTGCCCTTTTACGCCGCTGCTCCGCTATCTACTGTGGACCCGGAAACGGAAAACGGGGACTCCATTACCATAGAAGAAAGAGATGCTTCAGAAGTCACCCACCTGGGTGGCCAACGCATTGCCCCCGGGCAGGCCACCGCCTGTAACCCTTCTTTTGACGTTACCCCGGCCCGCCTGGTTTCCGGCATTATAACGGAAAAAGGGGTTATAAAATATCCCGGCACTCCCGGGGAGTTTATCGACAGTTAAACCATACTTAAAGGCAGGTGTACCAAGTGGAAAAAACAATACTGGATAATGCAACTATCCTGTGCCCGGAAGAAAACGGCTCTTTTAGCGTAATAGATAGAGGCTTCCTGGTGGTTGAGGAGGGAGTTATAAGCGAAGCAAGCGAGGGCGAGCCGGATCCTTCGCAACAAGAAAAGGCCAGAATGGTGGACAGTAGCAACCTGATTCTTATGCCGGGCCTGGTCAATACGCACGGGCATGCAGCCATGACGCTTTTAAGGAGTTATGCCGACGATCTGCCTCTCATGCAATGGCTCCAGGAAAAAATATGGCCCATAGAATCCAAGCTATCCGAAGAACACTTTTACTGGGGAACCCTGTTAAGTATGGTAGAAATGATCCGCAGCGGAACCACCACGTTTACGGACATGTACTTCGGCATGGAAAGAGTAGCTCAAGCGGCCCAAGAAAGCGGTATGCGGGCGGTTATCTCCCAAGGGCTTTTCGGACTAACAGAAATGAAACACCAGTTTTTAAACGACACGGAAGAGCTGATAAACCGCTGGCAGGGAGCCTGCAGCGGAAGAATAACAGTAATCCTGGGCCCGCACGCCCCTTACACCTGCCCGCCGGATTACTTGAAGGAAATAATTAAATTTTCGCAAGATAAGGATCTTCCGCTTCAAATACATCTATCTGAAACCAGGGATGAATTAAAAAAACATAAAATTGAGCACGACAACACCCCTGTACAGCACCTGGAAAAGCTGGGCTTGCTGGAAAGGCCGGTTTTGGCCGCCCACTGCGTCCATCTAAGCAGTGAGGACATAAAAATTCTTGCCGAAAACAACGTCGGTGTTTCCCACAATCCCGGGAGTAACCTGAAGCTGGGGTGCGGCATAGCCCCCTTAAAAGATATGCTGCAGGCGGGCATCAAGGTGGGGCTGGGCACAGACGGGGCCTCCAGCAACAACAACCTGGACATGTTCGAAGAGATGAGGCTGGCAGCGCTCTTGCCCAAGGGGCTGCACGAGGATCCCACTTTAATACCCGCGCCTCTTGCCATAGATATGGCTACCAGGATGGGGGCCGATATATTGTTCCAGGAAAAGCTGGGAAAAATAAAAGCTGGGCACAAAGCAGATATTATTGGAATAGATAAAAGCTCACCGAGGCTTACACCACTTCACAGCATAACCTCAAATCTGGTATATTCAGCTACAGGTGCCGATGTTAAACTGGTGATGGTAGACGGAAACATGCTTATGGAAAAAGGGGAATTGCTTACCCTGGACGAAGAAAAAATAAAATTCGAGGCGCAAAGATCAGTAGACCAGCTGGTAAGGCTGGTTAACGATTAACTTATAACAGCAATAAATGCCCTTTTAATGTTTGTAATTATAAAACAAACCCGGGGCTGTTGCGGAGGTAAAAAAAATGAAAAAATCCATTCTTATCACTAACGATGACGGCATTTTTGCCGAGGGCATCCAGGTGCTCAGCCAGAAAATATACGAGCAGTTCGGCTCTTACCTGG
>PWGO01000048.1 GCA_003554525.1 Syntrophomonadaceae bacterium
AAAGCTGGGAAAAATAAAAGCTGGGCACAAAGCAGATATTATTGGAATAGATAAAAGCTCACCGAGGCTTACGCCACTTCACAGCATAACCTCAAATCTGGTATATTCAGCTACAGGCGCCGATGTTAAACTGGTGATGGTAGACGGAAACATGCTTATGGAAAAAGGAGAACTGCTTACCCTGGACGAAGAAAAAATAAAATTCGAGGCGCAAAGATCAGTAGACCAGCTGGTAAAGCTGGTTAACGAGTAACTTATAACAGCAATAGTGCCCTTTCAATTTTTTTAATTATAAAACAAACCCCGGGCTGTTGCGGAGGTAAAAATAATGAAAAAATCCATTCTTATCACTAACGATGACGGCATTTTTGCCGAGGGCATCCAGGTGCTCAGCCAGAAAATATACGAGCAGTTCGGCTCTTACCTGGATCTGTTTATTATAGCTCCTGACCACGAACAGAGCGCGGTAAGCCACGCCATAACCATGCACCGCCCCCTGCGGGTGGAAAAAGTGCGCTACCTGCACAACGAAGACCTCAATTGCAACGCCGTGACGGGAACCCCGGCTGACTGCGTAAAACTTGCTGTAGAATACCTGCTTCCCCAAAAACCCGACCTGATAATATCCGGGATAAACCGGGGCAGCAACCTGGGAACCGACGTGCTTTACTCGGGAACTTTTTCCGCCGCCCTGGAGGGCGCCCTGCAGGAGATAACCTCGGTAGCCGTTTCCCACACGGAAACCAGGGAGCCATGTTTTGAGCCCACAGCCAGGTTTATCTGCAATTTGCTCACCCTGCTCCTTGAAACATCGCTACCTCCGCAAACTCTTTTAAATGTTAACGTTCCCAGGCCGGAAGGAGGCCTCCGGGAAATAGAGATAACCCGGCTGGGTTCCCGCCGCTACCGCAATACTTTTGAAGAAAGGCAGGACCCCCGGGGCAAGAATTACTACTGGCTGGCCGGTGAACTGGAAGATCTCCATGAAGAAGGAACTGACGTAAACGCGGTGAAAAACGGCCATATTTCCGTTACCCCGGTCCAGTTTGATATAACCAATTACCCCCTTATAGAGTCCCTAAAAGAACTTGTAACCGGGGACATGTTGGAAAATATCCACGTATGCAACACCTCTACGGATTCGGGTGAATAATTATGGAACCACTGCAGCAGGAATCACTAAACTGCTACCGCCTTCCCCGCGAAGGCCACATGAAGGTAGAAGCCCGGGTCTATCTAAAAGAAGAACTGCTACACGGTTTTAATGAAGAAGAAGCCTTAAAACAGCTAAAAGATGCTGCTTCGCTGCCCGGAGTGTACCGGCATATAGCCGGTATGCCCGATATTCACACGGGATTCGGCCTGCCAATAGGCGGAGTTATGGCCATGGACGCCCGTGAAGGGCTGGTATCTGCCGGCGCCGTGGGGATGGATATAAACTGCGGGGTGAGGCTGCTGCGCACCGGCCTGAACGCCCACGAAATAGAATCTTCCCGCCTTAAATCTCTTTTAAAAGAAATACTGCAAAATATCCCCACAGGTATCGGTAAAAAAAGCAGGCACCGGGCAACCATCCAGCAGCACTTTTCTCAGCTTATAACCCGGGGAGTGCCTTTCCTGGTTAACCTGGGAGTTGGGCGCCATGAAGACCTGGAAGCTATAGAAGAAGGCGGATGCTACCCCGGGGCCAGCCACCAGGCCCTAAGCAAAGAAGCGGTGAAACGCGGCGACCAGCTTTCCACCATCGGAGGAGGCAATCATTTTATTGAACTGGGTTATGTAGATAAAGTCTACGACCGTGAACTGGCGCGGGCTTTCAGCCTTCAGGAAGGGGAACTTACTGTCCTTATTCATACGGGAAGCCGCGGCTTTGGGCACCAGATATGCCAGGACTACTCCAGGCTAATGAAACAGGCTTCAAAACGGCACAACCTGTATATTCCCACCGCCGGGCTGGCGGCAGTTCCAGTGCAAAGCAAAGAAGGCCAGGACTACCTGGAAGCGATGGCGGCTGCGGTTAATTTTGCCTTCTGCAACCGGCAGTGGATTACCGAAGATATAAGAAAAGCTTTCCGCGACATATTCAAAAATAACAAGGGAAAAAACAAAAAGAAGCAGCAAAATAACGCTAACCCCGACCCGGAAATAAACGTAGTATACGACGTGGCGCACAACATAGCCAAGTTTGAAGAAATCGACGGAAAATCGCTGCTAGTGCACCGCAAAGGCGCGGTAAGGGCCCTCCCGCCCGGCCATCCGTTGAACCCACCCAAATACATGCAAACCGGGCACCCGGTTATCATCCCGGGCAGCATGGGAACAGCCTCCTACGTAGTAACCGGGGGAAGCCGGAGCGTTGAGACCTTTTACTCCGCCAACCACGGAGCCGGAAGAACTCTTTCCCGTAGCGCGGCGAAAAAAAGTATAGATATAGAAGAATTAAGAAGCAGGCTGGGTGAAGTACAGGTATGGGGCGGAAACCTGAATTCTTTCCTGGATGAAGCTCCCCAGGCCTACAAAAATATTGACCAGGTTGTAGATACCCTGGCGGAAATAGATATCACCCGGAAAGCAGCACGCATAAAACCGCTGGCGGTAATAAAAGGGGAAGGCAGCGACAGTTAGAAAAACCCCAAGGCGAGAACTGAGAAGCAGGGGGCAAGAAAAAAAGCCCCCTCTTAAGGTAATCTTACCATCGATAAAAACTTCTTTACTTCTTTACTTCTTTACTTCTTTACTTCTTTACTTCGATAATAATTGTCTTACACCTTCCGGGCAAATAATAATGCTTTTAGTAACTACTCATGGTGTGAAAGCTTAGAAAATAAAATGCCCTGAGTAGTTACTAAAAAATAATCGCCTGTCATTAATGCAAAAAAGGCCCTGAAATTTTCAGGGCCTTTTTTGCTCCAAATTTTAGCGTTCAGGCACTTTTTTTGTGCACTGCGCAGTTAATCCAGTTGTGGTTGGGTTCCCCTCGGTTCCCCTTTAATAGCGGTAGTGGTCCGGTTTGAAGGGGCCTTCCTTGGGAAAGCCTAAATATTCCGCCTGATCTTCATCCATCTTGGTCAACCTGGCGCCAAGTTTATCCAGGTGCAGGCGGGCCACTTCTTCGTCCAGTTCCTTGGGAAGCCTGTATACGCCGATCTCCTTGGAGTTGGTCCATAGTTCTATCTGGGCCAGGGTCTGGTTGGTAAAACTGTTGGACATGACAAAGCTGGGGTGCCCGGTAGCACAGCCCAGGTTTACCAGGCGTCCTTCAGCCAGCAAATAGATGGAATTGCCTGCCGGGAAAGTATACATGTCCACCTGGGGTTTGATGTTGGTCTTGGTAACGTCTTTCATTTCGTTTAATGCATCCACCTGGATTTCGTTGTCAAAGTGGCCTATATTGCAGACTATGGCCTGGTCTTTCATCCTGGACATGTGTTCCTTGGTTATAACGTCCTTGTTTCCGGTAGCGGTAACGTAGATATCCGCGTAGGGCAGTGCATCTTCCACGGTAACCACCCGGTAGCCTTCCATATAAGCCTGCAGAGCACAGATGGGATCAACTTCCGTAACCCATACTTGTGCTTTGTGTGCCGCTAGGGCTTCTGCACTTCCCTTGCCCACGTCTCCGTAGCCGCACACCAGGGCCACCTTGCCTGCTATCATTACATCAGTAGCCCTCTTTATCCCATCTACCAGTGATTCGCGGCAGCCATAAATATTGTCAAACTTGCTCTTGGTTATAGAGTCATTCACGTTAATTGCGGGGATCAAAAGTTCGCCGGTTTCTTCCATCTGGTAAAGGCGGTGTACGCCGGTAGTAGTTTCTTCGGATACGCCCCAGCAATCTTTAACTGCTTTATGCCAGAACTGCGGGTCTTCTTTCTGTGCATCTTTTAAAGTCTGGTTGACTAACTGCAGTTCCTTGTTGTCAGTAGATTCGTCCAGCATAGAAGGATTGTCTTCAGCATGATAACCACGATGCAGCATTAACGTAGCGTCTCCCCCGTCATCTACAATTAACTGCGGCCCGCTGCCGTCCGGCCAGGTTAAAGCTTGTTTTATGCACCACCAGTATTCTTCCAGGGTTTCTCCTTTCCAAGCAAAAACAGGGATACCGGCCTGTGCTATTGCCGCAGCAGCATGGTCCTGGGTGGAAAATATATTGCAGGAAGCCCAGCGCACATCGGCGCCAAGCTCGGTCAGGGTTTCAATTAAAACCGCCGTCTGCACGGTCATGTGCAGACTCCCGGTTACCCTGACCCCCTGGAGAGGTTTATCCTTTCCGTACTTTTCCCGCGTGGAAATAAGGCCCGGCATTTCATGTTCCGCTATATTAATCTCTTTTCTCCCCCAGTCCGCCAGGCCAATATCTTTAACCTTGTAATCTTCTTTTCTAGTTTGGCTCATAAATCTTCACTCCTTATTTTTTCAGTTTATTAAACTAAATTTAAAAAACAAACTACCACCAGTTAACACCAGTTAATAAAACAAACCTTTCAATTCAGATAAGCTCGTAAATCTTTTTCCAGGATTCCGAAGGGATTTTAGGCCCAATATACTGGACCACTTCGGCACCAAGCGCCGCACCCAGTCGTCCGCACTGCTGCAGGGGTGCTCCGGAAAGGTAAGAATATAAAAAGCCTGCAGCCCACAAGTCACCTGCACCCGTGGTATCTATTGGCCGGTCAACGCGCTCGGCTTCCACCCGGCATTCGTCTCCTTCGCAGCATAAAAGTGAACCCTCGGCGCCGAGTTTAACCGCAGATACTTCGCACAGGCTTGCAAACTCCTTCAGGGCTTTCTGCGGATCCTGGCTGCCGCAAAATTCCGCCGCCTCTTCTTCATTGGCAAATATAAAATCTACGTAATCTTTAAGAAGGCGGGTTCCGTCTTCTCCCATGGCCTTAACCACTTCAAATGAACCCAGGTCTACGCTTACCGTGCATCCTGCAGCTTTGGCACAATGAAGTGCTTTTTCAAACAGGGCAGGGCTGTTAAAAAACAGGTAACCTTCTATGTGGGCGTGCTGGTAAGTATTAAAGTCCTGCTCGCCAACTTCCTCGGCTTTAAGCAGTGACGCCGCCCCGAGGTCGGTTCGCATGGTTCTCTGTGAATCCGGGGTTATCAGGCTCAAACAGCGGGCCGTAGGGGTTTCATCGGTAAACTTGAAGCGAGAACAATCTCCCCCTACTTCGCGGAAAGCCTGCTGGTAAAATTCCCCGTTTTCATCCTTTCTTATTTTCCCCAGCATGGCAGTATCAGCTCCAAGCCTGGCCATGGCAAAAACGGTATTGGCAGCCGAGCCGCCAGGCACACGTTCCACCGGCGTGTCCAGCTTACCAAGCAGATCCTCCATCTCTTCCGGGGATACCAACACCATTCCACCCTTTTCCCCGGGAATGGCCTCTACGAAAGCTTCATCTACCCGGGCCAGCAAATCAACAACCGGGTTTCCTACACCTATAACCTTTACTGGTTTGGAATTTCCCATTATTCTCTATCCACTCCTTACTCCTCGTTCCATTATTTGCAACTACCCGGGCGTTCACTGCTTTGCCGGGGGGATAAGTTGTTCGCTTTTCTTCCCCCTTAAATACTCAACTTTCGTTCAAGCAAGCTCGGACTTTGCCCCCCAGGCACGGCAATTTCGCCTCACCTCTCATCTTGATCGCCCCGGGTAATTACCATTATTTATTATAAACGTTTATTATACTAACAAAGTCCGCCAGTAATGTCAACATACTGCGGTTTCTGTGGCAATCACTGCACCCCCGCCTGAGAGTTAATAGCCTGTTCACTCCGGATTCTCATCAGAAAACTTGCTGAAGAAACAGCATACAAATTATTTGCAAAACAAAAAGTTTTATTCCATGTTTCAACTGTATCATCAGGCCGGGTGACGGATGCAAAAAATCTTTTTCATATTTTTTATGATATTGCATATATATTTACCAGCAGGTTTAGTCTTTTAAATAATAGAGAGTAACAGGAGAGTATTGAACATGAAAATTGTAAGGCTTCCTTCACCCGGTCCCGTAATATCCGGCCCCGCAACCTGGGGCGCACTTGCACTCTTTGGCTTGTTTGCAATTTCTCTTATAGCTTACCTGTTTTCCGGCTGGAATTCAAGGCCTCCTTCCTATGGGGCTTTATTAGACAGTGCAGTAAAAAACCTGGAGGATACCGCCAGGTACGACTTAAAAATTGAAGAAGTAGCGGGACCACATTCTGTTACTTTTCAGGGCACATTTAAACAGGCCCTTGCCCGGGGTGATAGAAAAATAAAAGGAAGCCTTAACAACAAAGAGCTGGAATTTCTAAATACCGGAGAAGACTTTTTGGTCCGTTTTAATGAAAAAGAAAAGTGGGATAAAGCCGAAAGTTTAGAGCTGGATAAACTGGCTTATTTTGTCCAGCCGCCGCTTGAAATCATCAATGCCTCCTTTCACGGGGATACATTCAAAGATAAAAAAATTAAAAAAGGGCCGGAAAAAAGCATAAACCAGGACCTGTGCCACAGCTACTACTGGGAAATCAGTAACCCTTCCTTTTATCGCAACACCTTTCCCGGTTTAAAAAAAGACGCGGTGGAAAAAGGTATAATAAGTATTTATATAAGGCCGGAAGAAAAGGAAATCAAAAAAGTAAACATATCTATTTACATGAATAAAACCGACCCCCCCGCGGAAAATGTGCTACAGAGGAAGATACTTATACAATAGTAAGCAGCCACTTAAGAAGCAAGAAGCAAAAGACAAGATACAAGATACAAGAGGCAAAAGGCAAGAGCCCCCTCTCACCTTTTTGAGAGGTGAGAGGGGGGAAGTTAGAAGTGAGAAAAAGCCCCCCCACCTTTAATTCCTCCCCCACCAGGGGGGAGGAAGATGTTTCACACCAATATGCAGGAATTCCGCAAATGTTTCCTAAAACAAAGCTCCTGTTAAGCAAAAACTTATGAAGGAGCACCAATGTGGGTGCTCCTTGACACCAGGGGGTAAAGCTACTACCTTTGGATTGTTTTTATACTTCCCTGCCGCGGGCTTCTTTCTTCCCCCCACCGGGGGGGGAAGATTAAGATGGGGGGGATACCTTTTTGGAAGTTTGAGGTCAGAGCTCGGAAGTCAGAAGTAAGTGGCCTTCGACCGACACGAGACCGGGCCAACACACCCCGCCAGCGGAGCGAAACTACTTGCCGAGTGTTTCATTTTAACTAAATCTTTCTTCCAACTTAGAGGCTCCATCCCGCCTGAAAGCCCTCGTTTACAGCATCTCCAGCTTTACGAGGGACTACACAGTCCCCAATATCTTTTACACCGGGAAATTCATTTAAAAACACCGGCAAAAGCTCCCTCTGCGGGACCGCCCCCAAAGCCAGCACTACTGTATTGGCCGTGAGCGTTCTTTCTTCTCCTTGCCGGTCAAGGCACCTGATTTCTCCTCCTTCATCAGCCGCCCCGATAAATTGATACCCGGTTATTATTTCTACGCCAGCTTTCTGCATCTCCTCCCAAAGAGCTAACCTGGAAACAGGGTTCAAGTCGGAGGCGGTTTCCTCGTATTCTTCCACTACCGTTACCCTTTCTCCCTGTTTTGCCAAAAACAATGCGGCTTCACAACCCACTACGCCTCCTCCTACTACCACTACATTATTTTTCACCACAGCTTCCCGGTTAAACGTCTGAACCGCAGTCAAAATTCTTCCTCTTTCTACGCCTTCCCTGACGCCGGGCAGGTTCGGCACATAGGATACCGCCCCTGTAGCCAGGATTATTTCATCGGGATCGGTTTTTTTAACCTTTTCCAGCGTAGCTTCTTCGCCCAACTCTACCTGGATGCCGCCGCTTTTTTCCATGTTCTTAATTAAATACTGCAGAAACCCTTTAAGTGGCCGTTTAAAATCGGGTTGCACTGCAGGAATAAGCTGGCCTCCCAGCTCTTTCTCTTTTTCCAGGAGGGTAACGTGGTGACCATGCAATGCAGCGGCACGGGCCGCTTCCATGCCTGCAGGACCGCCGCCCACCACGGTGACCCTGGCGGGATGCAAACCGGAAATGGACCGGGAAGCAAAGTAGTGTTCTTTACCGCAAGCAGGATTCACTGAACAGGATACGGTTTTGTACTGAAACAGCCTGCCTACACAAAACTCGTTGCACAAAATACAAGTCCTGATATCTTCCGACCTGTCTTCCCGCGCTTTTTTCACCCAGTCCGGATCAGCCAGAAGCGGACGTCCCAGGGCAACCATATCGGCTTTTCCTTCACTTAATATCTGTTCTGCCGTCTGGGGATTCAGGATGCTGCCTACTGCAATTACAGGAATATCTACCGTTTCTTTCACCCTGGCCGCCAGGTCAGCCATACATCCTTCCCCGTAATAAGTTGGCGGGAATATCCAGGGCATGGTCTCGTAAAATCCGGCATCGACATGCAGTGCGTCAAACCCCGCTTCTTCTAACTTCCGGCACAGCTGTAGTCCCTCTTCCAGCGTTCTTCCTTCGGGGTGTTTATAATCCACACTAATGCGGAAAGTTACCGCCATCCGGTCACCCACCCTGTCTCTTATTGCATTCAACAGGTCATACACCAGTTGAAAACGCTTCTCCGGGTCCCCGCCGTACCTGTCATTGCGTCTGTTCCACAGGGGGCTAATAAACTGGTCCAGCAGGTAACCGGCATGGCCGTGCAACTCTATTAAAGTAAACCCTGCCATCAAGGCCCTTTCCGCTGCTTCAGCAGTCCGACTAATTAACCTGCTTATCTCTTCTTCCGTTAATGCGCGGCATTCTACACCGGGATCTGCAAAAGCGGGAAGCGAAGAAGGCGCTACAGGCGGATTTTCAGGATAAGCCGCGTCAGCCTGCCGCCCCTGCCCCAGCGAGAGCTGTATTCCCGGCACCGCACCAGCACCGTTTATGATTTCCGCCATATCGCTCATGCGCGATACCTTTTCATTGCCGTCCGCCCGGGATATGGCAATTTCAAAAGGAGAAGGATCTATTTCTGTTTCTACCATGGTAGCTTCCACAATTATTAACCCGGTACCGCCCCTGGCCCGCGCAGCGTAATATTCTATTTGCTCCCACGAATACTTGCCGTCCAAGTCAACCAGTCCGGTTCCCATAGGTGCCATGGCTACCCGGTTGGGAATTTCCACCGGGCCTATGTTAAAGCGGGATAGAAGATAGGGATATTTACTTTCACCAGGCATACAATAACCTCCTTGATTGTCTGAATTAAAATCTCCTACCTTCTATTTTTTATCATCCACGACTTTTAATACAGGATAATTGATAAAATGTTGTCACTATCAAAATATTGTAGCTATCAAAAATTAAAGGCACCGTGTATATCACGGTGCCTGAGTATTCATGGCAGGGGAGACAGGACTCGAACCCGCAGCCTGCGGTTTTGGAGACCGCTGCTCTGCCAATTGAGCTACTCCCCTATCCTGTAAGCATAATTTTAATTTATTCTTTTTATTTTGTCAAACTGCCTCTGCCGCTTATCCTGTTAAAAATGGAGCTTTGAATACCGGTATCATGGGGGTAATATTTCCAGGGGAAAAGAATATATTCTCACTTAACGCTTATGCTGACCAATTCTCTTACTCAAAGGTTTTGCTGTAACGCAACACGTTTTACTTTTCATTATTATTGAATTCCCTTATCAGGTTGCGGGCCTGCTTAATGTCATCCCTGTGAACTTCAAGAATATAAGAACTCATGGTGGTCTTCATCCGGCACTTAACCTCTCTCTCCTTTAAAAACGCGTACATGGAATATACATGCGAGGCCCTACCATGGATAGACTCGTAAACAATTTCCCACTTCCCCCTGTCTCCTTTATACAGAAAAAACGCAAATACTATAAATATAACCAGCAGCAATATATTAATTAAATCCATAATATATTTTTCCCTTTTCATAACCCAATTGTTATCTTGCTGTTTAACTTACTACTATTATGGGAGACGCGAGTGCTTTGATCAAGTAATAAAAACCGGTTTCCCGTCACTCTTATTTACAAGGTAATATTTATTAAATTGCCTGCAATTAGCTCCTCTACTTTCCCAACCTGTGGGTTTGCCTTTATTATCTGCTTTAAACTTACACCCGTGCGGGAAGCTATCCAGGATAAAGTTTCGTTTTTCCTTACATAGATTCTCGTGGAATATTCAGGGGCAGCCGGTGGCAGGGGCTTTTTAACCACCAGGTTTATTACCTGGTTTGCAGCCACACTCCCGGGACCGTGTATCTGTTGATTTACCTCTATCAGTTCTTCTATATCAATACCCAGCCGGCGGGCAATAAAAAAGAACGTTTCCCCCTTTCTAACCAGATGCTGAGCCTTTGAACTGCCGGGGTTCGGGCCTTCCGGGGATATGGCTGGTATTTTTACCAGCTGACCCACAAATATATTGTCGGGATCAATAACACCCTTGTTTTTTTCCAGGATATCGGACACATTTATACTAAAACTACGGGCCAAATAATAAAGGGTGTCCCCTGGATTAACTATGATATTCAACTCTTTGTTGTTATCCATCATACATACACCTCCTCAATAATTTACTACTTAATAGTACGCAATACGGGAGGTATATGTGAATGTGGGTACTACCACCAGGGGGGAAGCTACCCCCCAAGAATTACCGTCTCCCAAAGCTTTACCGGCTGCCACCAAACAAAGCATTTCGCAGGTATTCCAGGAACTGTTCCGCCCGGTCTTCGGGGGGATTTACACCCAGTTTTTCCGCAAAATAAGCGGAAAATTTCTGGTTCAAGCGACCCCGGTAATCCGGGTGTATGATGAAGTAGCGCATCAAGTATTCACGCAGCATCTCTATTTCCTCTACTTCCAGGTGGTGCAGCCTGTTTTCCAGCTGCCCGCATCCCGGCATCTCCCCGGTAGCCGGGGATAAAGAGGAAATTTTGCCGCGGGGAGAAACCGGTTTAACCGGCTGCGGTGTTTTAACTACTACGGTTCCCCCCAGCATATCTCCCAGCCTTTTTTCCCGGGAGTTAATAAACATAAAAACAATTCCTACCGGTATAAGGTTTAAAAATACATCTATAATACGAAGTATATTGCGTAAAAACGAATTCAAAAAATCCAGGGGGCGCCCGTCATCCCTGACTGCCTTAATATTCATTACCTTTTTACCCGGAGTCTGCCCCTGCCACATTAACTCAAATGTGATAAAATACCCCCAGGCAATTAAAAAATTCATCAGTACGATCAGAGACACTACAATAGACACTATGATATTGTCCGTTACAAATATGGCACCAGACATTGCCATAACAAGGTTAAGGAAAAACAGCGTAACCATGATAAGCAGGTAATCCAGAAGGGCGGATATCATGCGGCTGCCCAAACCGGCAAGCTTAAAGCTTATGGCGGCGTTTTCCGATCCTTCTACGGTAACCCTGTTTTCCAGGTTGATACTGTTGCAGCCAGACAAGATTTGACCTCCTTTATATATTTGTTTATTATAAAGTTATATGTATAGTTATTATAATACAAATCCGTAACGGGGTGTACACTTTTTGAATATTAACAGGCTGGTATTAAAAAGAGAGAAAGAATGGAAACAGCTGCAGGAGCTGCTTTCAAAAGTAGAAGCCGGGGGCTTAAAAAGATTAAACGAGAGCGAACTCTCCAGCTTTGTCAAACTATACCGCATGGCTTCTACCGATTTAAGCTACCTGCAAACCCATTTCCGGGAAAGCCGCTACACCACCTATCTTAACCATTTACTTAGTCGCTGCCACAACTACATACAGATACAGGACAGAAGTTCTGCCCAGAAGTTAAAACACTTTTTTTCCAGTGGGTTCCCGGGACTTTTGTTCAGGGAAAAAAACCTGTTTATATTGGCTACCCTGACTTTTGTCCTGGCGTCCCTTTTTGCTTTTTTCTCTATATACATGGAAACTCCCTGGGCAGACGATCTCCTGTCTCCCCAGGAGAAAGCCATGCTGGAAAACAGGGCTTCTCAGATAGAAGATGGAGAGCAAATAATACCCGTAGCCCAGCGTTCCCCGTTTACCGCTTTTATAATGACCAACAACCTCCAGGTAAGCTTCCTGGCTTTTGCCGGGGGTATATTTTTTGGCCTGGGCACCATCTATATATTAATCGTTAACGGCCTTATGCTGGGATCCCTGGCCGCAGTTTATGCGCTCATGGGTGAATCTTTAATATTCTGGGCCCTGATACTGCCACACGGTATCACCGAACTGCTGGCTATTTTTATTACCGCAGCTGCCGGGCTCCTGCTGGGAAGGGCACTTCTTGTCCCCGGCGATTACACCCGGGTAACCAGGCTAAAGCAAGAAGGGCGCAAAGCGGTAATGCTGCTTATAGGTACAGTACCCATGTTTATTATAGCCGCCGTTATAGAAGGTTTTATAACCCCGGCTGCTTTCTCTTCGGCAGGCAAGCTTGTTTTCTCCGGTTTTACCACTGTGCTCCTGGTTTACTATTTCGCCTGGTTCCCCAGGCTGTTTAAAGCCTGAACCGGCTTTTTATTTCCAGGTATCGCCCCACCAGCTTCATGGGATCATCCCCGGGCAGCATTTCTACAACCTCTACTCCCCGGTTCCTCAGGTAAGCCATTCCCTGCTCCCTTTCCAAGAGATATTCTTCCGCTACCGCTTTGCGGTAAACATCTGAGGTCTTCTTAATATCACCGCCGGCAGTTTCCACCAGGTATCTATCTCCCATGACTACAAACAGCACCAGGTGCTTCCGTGATAGAAACTGCACATTTTCTATTAATTCCGTTGAGGCCTTGCTGTCAACCAGGTCAGTAAACACGCAAACCAGGCTTCTTTTGTTCTGGCGGCGGGAAAGATATACAAACGCGCTGCTATAGTCGGGCTCTATTCTCCTTGGCTGCAAGCGGTAAAGCGAGTGGGCTATCCTGCGGATCTGGCTCCGACGGGCATCCGGTGGCAGGTACGCTTCTACTTTATCGGCGTAAGCCATAGCTCCCAGCCGATCACCGTGAACCAGCGCGTGGTATCCCATCAACAGGCCCGAATTTAACGCGTAATCCAGCTTGTTCCATGAGCCGGTTTCCGTCATCATGATCCGGCCCGCATCAAAAACCAGAACCAGGTTCTGGCTTTTTTCCACCTGGTACTGGTTGCTTACCAGGTGATTGCACCTGGCACTTGCTTTCCAGTTGATCTGCCGGTAATCGTCATCAGGAACGTATTCCCGCAGGGATTCAAATTCCGTGCCCAGGCTCACCATCCTTGAAGTCCGCAACCCGGCCTGCTTCATCAGGGAAGGAGGAACAAACATACCCCCCTTTCCCCTAAAGCCGGGCAAGGGATATACTTTTACCAGGGAGTTTTCCGGGGAAAAAGAATACTGGCGTTTCAGCATCCCCAGGGGACCGCGGCAACGAAGATTAATTTTCCCAAAATAGTGATCGCCGCGGCAGAGAGGATAAATCCCGTATTCGCCTTCAAATCTCCCACCTCCGCGATAGTGCAGTTCTATTTCCCGCGGCTGCCCTTTAACCCGGGGTGGTATTTCGTCCCTACCCCATATCCTGAATCTCCTGTTGCCAGTTTTTGTTAAGCGCGCCGTTACCGTAATTCTTTCTTCATCCCCCAGGGATACAATTTCTTCCATGCCGCGCTTCACGGAAATATCTCTCCCGGAAGGCAGCAGGGCAAAATCGGCCAGCAAAAGCACCAGGAGGCCCCCGTTATATGCGGCAAACACCCCGCCCGACGGGAAAAAATATAATACCACTACGCCAAGAAATAAAAGCCCCAGGGAATAAGGCGTTAACAGCAGATTAATCATCGCGGCACCTTCACCCTTGTAAGAATACCTTCCAGTATCTGATCCGTGGTAAGCCCTTCTACCTCCGCCTCGGGCGTGGTAATAACCCGGTGGCGAAGCACGGGGCCACCCATCTCCTTAACTTCATCAGGGGTTACAAAGTCACTGCCCCTTAAAGCGGCCAAAATCCGCGCAGCGGTCAGCAAGTGTATCGCCGCGCGCGAGCTTGCTCCCAGGTATAAATCTTTATCTTGCCTGGTTTCCCTTATTAAATCCATAACATAATCAATTATTGACCATTCCACGGTAATACCCTTGACTTCATCCCACATGCGGCCCAGCGGTTCTTTTATATCCAAAACTTCCATATCTGTTTCCTCCAGGTCGTGCAACGGCTGCCCTTCCACGTAGCGCTCCAGTATTTCCCTTTCCTGTTCCCGGGGAGGATGATTTATAATCACCTTCAACATAAAACGGTCCAGCTGTGCTTCCGGCAAGGGATAAGTTCCCTGCTGCTCCAGGGGGTTTTGGGTAGCAAAAACCACAAACGGATCCGGCAACCGATAGCCTACCCCGTCAATAGTGACCTGTTTTTCTTCCATGGATTCTATTAACGCCGACTGAGTCTTGGGAGGGGTGCGGTTGATTTCATCGGCCAGTAGTATGTTGGTAAATACAGGACCTTTTTTAAAATAAAAATTGCTTCCTTTCTGATCAAACACGTTAGTCCCGGTAATATCTGAAGGCATGAGGTCTGGAGTAAACTGGATTCGTTTAAACGAATACCCCAGCAGGCGTGCCAACCCCCTCACCAGCAGGGTTTTGCCGGTCCCCGGCACCCCTTCCACCAGCACATGGCCTCCACCGAACATCCCCACCATCATCTGGGTTATAATTTCTTCCTGCCCGATTATAACCTTTCCTAACTCGCTATTAATTTTTTCATAAATCTCGCTGGCCAGGCTCATAAATTAAACTCCTTTCTATAGCGGTCCACCAGTTGGGACAGATTTTGTAATTCTGCAATAGAGATCCCTTTTACCTGCAGCGCCTTTTCCATTCGCTGAAAGTCTCTTTCCAGGGTTTGCCGTTCCATTTCCGTTAACCTCTCCCCCAGTTCCACCAGTTCTCTTGTATCCGGGTAGGAGGACAGGCCGTATTTACGGGCCACCCGCCTTAGAAAACCGCGGTAAATTCTACGGAAAGCCAAACCCCGGGCCCCGGAACGCTGGTAAAAAGCAGCGGTAGAAGCCACCATGCTTTCCAGGCTGCGCCGGGGGGTCTCGACCAAGGCACGGGGTGCGGCAAAGCGCCGGCCCACGGTAACTAAAAATAAAACTACCAAAAGAAACAGCTGTAGAAACGGCCAGGCCAAATAAGAAAAAACCTGGCCCCCGATATTAACGCCTTCCGGGGGGCGTTCCAGGCCAAACCCGTGATGGTATTCGTTTATAAAAACCGTTACCGGCTCTTCAAACACTTCCAGTGTATTAAGTAAAAACACCATATTGTCGGCATCCGCAACCAGCCGGTTGGTAATAACCCCCGGGTCCGACACGGCTACCAGGTCCCCCCTGCCGATTTCGCGATGTAACACGTAAATACTCTTTCTTGCCGCCCCGCGCGGCAACCCCCTTTCCTCATAAGCCAGGGGCATACCGCTGCTTTCTTCCAGAAAAGCAGTATCCCGGTCAAGCTTAAGCCGGTCCACATTCTCTACCAGGTTAGAAACCGGTTTTCCTGCATTCTCTTCTTTTAAATCGTTATCTATTTCCAGGTAATCCACTTCATTCCTGCCCAAATGCTTCATCGTTTCTACTTCCAGCGCGTTAAACAGGAGAGAATGGCCGCTCCCCAGGAGTATCAGCCTGTTTCCAGCCTTTACCCATTCCTCTACCGCTTCGACCTCATGGGAAGAAACCTGGCGCCGGGTGGGCTCCAGGAAAATCAGGGCCTGTTTTTCTCCTTCCTCTGGCTCAAGGGCCGTAAGAGGGCTGTTCCAGCGCTGCACCGGCAGTCCGTTTTCTTCTAGCAGGAGGTAAAATCCCTTTACTCCACGCGGCCCGGTTTCATGGCTTGAATAAGGATTATCTCGGCCTTCTGAAAAGCTGTCAATGACCATAATCACTGCAGCTATTATCACCAGGGAAAAAACCCCGGCCATTATAATATTTTTGTAATTATTCATCAGCGGCGCGCCTCCTGTAATCTGCGGTACAACTGAAGACCTTGCTCATAGTCCTGCTCCCGGCAGTTGCATTTGCCGTACCATATCATTTCATACAGCCGGATTATTTCTTTAACCAATGTTAACCCCGGGTAATTCCCGGAACGAAGCTGTTTTATATATTCACCGTTGGTATAAGACTGGTGGTATTCTATTTCCCCTTCCTCTTCCAGCCGTAGCAGCAAGCTTAGAAGCAGGTATCGCAGGGCTTCTGCATGACTTCCGGAGCGGGCCTCTTCTTTTGACCGCCACATGGCGGTTTCCGGGCTATGCCCACCGGCTGCTGCCGGCTCTTTTATTCCTCCTTCTCTTTCCACGGGAAAACGGTGGCGCCGCATTACCCATATTATCAGGCCCAAAAGCAGCAGCGTGCCCATGAAGCCCAATACCAGAAAAATATCAACACCGAATTGAGCCAAAATATCACCGGTTATATTAGAAAGACTGCCTGCCACACTCTCCAGGAAACCGGGTTCGGTTTCCATAAATTTTTCCCGGCCCAGTATCTCTTCCAGGTTATCCCTGTAGTGTTCCGGGTTGGGCATGACCGCTTCCCCCCTTTGCAGCCTTTACCTCAAGGCGCTTTTCCAGGTCAAATCCCTCCCGCCTGGCACGCAAATCAAAATACATCAGGGTAACTACAACCGGCAAAACGGGCGCTATCAGGAGATGAAAAAAAGAAACAATTAAACCAGCCGCCACATGCCAGAAAACATGTTGCAGCTGAAAATAACCAAGCGCGATTAATAGCAAATCTCTTGGGAGATCCGCAACAAAATACAATACATAAAATAAAACCAGGCTTACCAAGAGCACCGCTATTACCCGGCCAAAATTGTTCCAGGCCAACATAAAACTACGCCCCAGCGCATAAAACACTCCTCCCTTTTCCACAATCATTACGGGAGCCACCATAGAAAAGACAACAAGGGGAAAAAGGGCGCCAATAATTAAAGCAAATACCCCCAGGAAGACTGCCAACATTATTAATACCCCGGCTGCCAGGAGTTTAAGCCAGACCCAGTTTTGAAATATAAAACGGAAAACAGCGGAAAGCCGGATTTCACGGCCCTGTATTATCTCGGCCACCACCCGGGTAGGGCCGGCAATCATAAGCAAACTCAGGCACATTTGTGCCACTAAAATAAATAACATTTGTTTTGGAAATCCATCGGGCCCGGCGGCAGGGTTAAACATAAATTCCTGCATTTGAGCAAATTCCATATAATTTTGCAGGAAGGAAAACGGCAGGTAAAGCCACCCCATAACCAGGCATATTAAAATATATTTATACCGCAGTATGCGGAAAGAATAATTAAAAATATCACCAAATTCCATGGGTTTAAATTTAGGTTCCATTATTTTTAACCCCCGCGCAAGTTCCTCAATGTAAGTGTTACAGGTATAAATTTCTACTGAATCGAACAATTTCCTGCTGCTTATCGCAATTCCCTTTGTTTTATTGCTGCCGGAACATTTCCGGTTTATCCCCTGCCCCTGCCCCGGCCCCGGGGCAGGGGCAGTTACAACATTTTCCGGGTTTGATTATAAAATAAAAAGAGCCTGCACGGGCCCTTTATTAACTTATATATTATCCTATGCTCCAGGTATTTACTGTTGCCCGGTCATACGGCACAAATCCAAAAAAAAGCGGTGCACGGATAAATCTTCTGTTAACTCGGGATGAAAAGATAGAGCCAGCATGTTTCTCCTGCGTACCGCCACCGGACCTTCCTGCAGCCGTGCAAGCACTTCCACGTTATCCCCTGTTTGTGTTACCAGCGGCGCCCTTATAAATACGCCGGGCACCTTTACGTCAATCCCTTTAAACTCCAGCCAGGCTTCAAAACTTTCCTTCTGGCGTCCAAATGCATTTCTTTTAACCGTTATATCCATAAGACCCAGCCGGGGCTGCTCCGGTTTTCCATCTTCAATGTCCCGGGCCAACATTACCATACCCGCGCAAGTTCCCATCACAGGCATCCCGTCCCTGCACAGGCTTTTTACCGAATCAAGAAGGTGCGCCTGGTTCATAAGAAAACCAATGGTGGTACTTTCCCCGCCCGGAATAACCAGCCCGTCCAGCCTCTCCAGGTCTCTTTTTTCCCTGACTTCTACCGCTTCTTCACCGCATTGGGCCAGGTGCTGTACGTGTTCAGAAACAGCTCCCTGCAGGGATAGCACTCCAATTTTTAGCGTAGAAGCCATATACTACGCACCCCGCTCCTGCATCCTGTTTTCATTTTCCAGCAGATTAACTTCCAGGCCGGGCATGGATTCGCCCAGGCTCCGGGAAACTTCGGCCAGCACCCCGGCATCGTCATAATGCTGCGCTGCCTTTACAATAGCTTCTGCCCTGGCCTGCGGGTCCCCGGATTTAAATATTCCCGAGCCCACAAAAATGCCGTCGCTGCCCAGCTGCATCATCAGGGAAGCATCGGCTGGTGTGGCTATGCCTCCTGCGGCAAAATTAACCACAGGCAACCTGCCTTCTTTTTTAATCTCCCTCAACCATTCTACGGGAGCGTGCAGCTCTTTGGAAAGGCTTACCAGCTCCTCATCGGGTGCCTGGACTGCCCTCCTGATCTGCTCCCTTATTTTGCGCATATGCCGTACGGCTTCTACCACATTGCCCGTACCCGGCTCACCTTTAGTGCGTATCATGGCTGCACCTTCCGCAATACGGCGCAAAGCTTCCCCCAGGTCACGGGCCCCGCAAACAAAAGGAACCGTAAAACAGTGTTTATCTATATGATACTGTTCATCGGCAGGGGTTAAAACTTCACTTTCATCAATATAATCTACCCCCAGGTGTTCCAGCACCTGCGCCTCTGCAAAATGTCCTATGCGCGCCTTGGCCATAACCGGTATGGTAACTGCTTCCATTATCCTGCTGATTACTTCCGGATCAGCCATGCGGGCTATGCCCCCGGCTTCCCTGATGTCTGCAGGAACTTTTTCCAGGGCCATAACCGCAACAGCACCGGCCTTTTCTGCAATACGGGCCTGTTCCGGGGTAGTAACATCCATTATCACCCCGCCTTTCTGCATCTGGGCCATCCCTTTTTTAATTCGAAAAGTTCCTTTTTCCTTCATCCTTTTATCCTCCTCCAGCGTTGTCTTGCACTACCGCCAAGCAACTACAATAAACTGTTATTAGCCTAGCCTGTAGAACCTGTAGTGCTATAATATATTATAACTTTTAACCGGCTTAACGGAAAGCCTTTTTTAATTAACGCAGGACATGTTTTCCGCCCCTTGAAAACTTTTTCTGCGTTTTAACTCCTTCTCCACCCTTTGTGAAAAATTTCCCCTCTTGATTTCCCAGTGAGGCGCTATTAAAAGATCCGGGTCGGTTACTTCACTCATAAGCCGGTGCACCACAATATCCTCCCGCAAACGTTCCAGCTGACTGCATACAATGTCCAGGTATTCCGGTAAAGACAGGGGGGTTACCTCTCCCCTCCTGTGCATCTCCTCCAGGGGGGTGCCCCTTATAACTTGAAGCTGGTGAAATTTTATCCCATGCACGGGAAGTTTGTTTATAAAATCTATAGTTTCCATCATCTGCGATCGGTCTTCCCCCGGCAGGCCGTTTATTATATGCACACAAAGGCGGGCCCGGTGTTTTTTAAACTTTTCTGCGACCACTGCAAGCTGGTCAGCAGTATGCCCGCGGTTAATAGCTTCCAGAGTTTCATCCGAAGCGGATTGCAGGCCAATTTCCACCCAAACATGGTGGTCTTCCGCATAATAACCGATCAGGTCAATCGTGCCGGGAGAAAGGCAGTCCGGGCGGGTTGCTATGCTCAATCCCACTACGCCCGGGAGTTCTAAGGCTTTGCCGTACAGGGCACTTAACAACACCAGGTTGCCGTAAGTATTGGTATATGTCTGGTAGTATACCAGGTATTTATTCTTTGGATTTTCATGGGGATTTTTATTTTTAATAATTCCCGCTTTCTCGTGTCTTGCAATGAAACGATACACCTGATCTTTTACGGAAGAAAATACTTCATTAAAATAATCAGACAATCCTTCATCATCGTTATACGCTGCCGGGCTAAAACCGGCATTATAGCAGAATATACAACCTTCAGTAGAAAGCGTCCCGTCACGGTTGGGGCAGGTAAACCCGGCATGAACCGGGATTTTCATGACTTTATGGCCAAACTCCTTTTTAAAATATTCACTTAAACGATAATACCAGCCAGGTTTAGGCATAACCAACCTCCTCACTAAAAAAATACTACTTCCCGGGAACTGAACTGCTTGCTTCCCCTGATCTCAAGTATATTACCCACACCTGAAACCGCCTTTATACGCACTTGAAACCGCTTTCTTGTCTATTATCAATTACTTCTTGTCTCTTGCTTCAGTTTCTTAGTTTTGCTTCTTGCTAAGTCCTGGCCTTTCTTTCCAGGTACAGGGCCAGGGCCGATATATCCGCCGGGGTAACGCCTTCTACTCGGGAAGCCTGACCAAGGGTGCGGGGATTTACCTCTTTCAGCTTTTGCCTGGCTTCTATAGAAATATTGGTAAGGGAATCGTAATCCAGCTCCGGGGGAATCTTTTTCGACTCCATGCGCCTCATCTGGTTCAGGCTGGCCTGCTGCTTGGCAATATATCCTTCGTATTTTATTTCGGTTTCTACTTCCCGGGCCACTTCTTCTTCACCGGTTAATTCCGGTCCTTCCATTTCCCGGGAAATCCTGGCCAGCTCACTATACCCGATTTCCGGTCTCTTTAATAGCTCCTGCAATGTCTGTGGTTGAGAAAGAGGAGTAAAACCCATCTTCTCCAGGGCAGAATTAACCGGAGAGGTAGGAGTTATCCGGAAATTATAAATTTTTTCTTTTTCCTGCCCTATACGCTCTTTTTTGTCAAGAAACATTTTAAATCTTTCTTCCCCAACCAGGCCAAGGCGGTAACCTTTTTCCGTCAACCGCATGTCCGCGTTGTCGTGGCGCAAAAGCAAACGGTGCTCGCAGCGGGAAGTAAACATGCGGTAAGGTTCAGTTACCCCCCTGGTAGTCAAATCATCAACAAGTACCCCCATATAGGCTTCCGTGCGGTCCAGCACAAAAGGCTCTTCCCCCCGGCACTGCAGCGCCGCGTTAATTCCCGCCATAAGACCCTGAGCTGCTGCTTCTTCGTACCCGGTAGTCCCGTTAATCTGTCCGGCAAAATACAGACCCTTTATTTTTTTGGTTTGCAGGGTAGTTTCCAGCTGGGTGGGAGGGAAATAATCGTATTCTATAGCATAAGCCGGGCGGCTGATAATTGCATTCTCCAGACCGGGTACGGTTCTTAAAAATTTCTGCTGCAGTTCCTCCGGCAGTCCCGTGGAAACACCCTGGAGGTACATTTCCTCCGATTCCTTGCTTTCCGGTTCAATGAATATAGGATGCCTGTTCCGGTCGGGAAACTTTACAATTTTATCTTCGATAGAAGGGCAGTAGCGCGGCCCTTTACTTTTTATCAGGCCAGAATAAAGCGGTGCAAAATTTATATTGTCCTGGATCAGCTCGTGTGTGCCCTCATTGGTATAAGTAAGATAGCAAGGAACCTGCTCAAAAAGCCTCTGTTTGTTTTCAAAAGAAAAAGTCCCTGCATTTATTTCCCCTTCTACCGGGGAAAGAGAACTAAAGTCTATAGAGCTGCAATAAACCCGCGGCGGTGTCCCAGTTTTCAACCGGTCCGATTGAAAACCCAGCGAAACCACCGAATGCGCCAGGCCGCAGGAAGCGCTCTGGTTGCCCGGTCCACCGGAATAATAATGGTGTCCAACAAATATTTCCGCATTAAGATATACACCTGCGCTGAGCACTACAGTATCGGCCAGGTAGGTGCTCCCGTGTCTTGCTGCCACCCCCTTTATTTTATTTCCTTCCACCAGCAGCTCTTCTATTGCAGCCTCCCGCAGGTAAAGGCGGGGCTGCCGCTCCAGGATATATTTCATACCCCGCTGGTAAGAATTTTTGTCAATTTGGGCCCGCAGGGCCTGCACTGCAGGTCCTTTACCAGTATTAAGCCGTCGCCCCTGGAGGGTATAAGCATCACCGTTTATACCCATGATTCCGCCCAATGCATCAATTTCTCTTATAAGGTGTGCCTTCCCGGGTCCTCCCAGTGAAGGATTGCAGGCCATAAGAGCAGGGTGATCCAGGTTAGGGGTTACCAGCAGGGTTTTCACTCCCATTTTTGCTGAAGCTACTGCCGCTTCACATCCGGCATGCCCGGCGCCTACTACTATAACCTCGTATTTTTCCTGAGCACACATTAAAATTACCCCCCGGCAATAACAGTTTGTGCTAAATTATATTCTATCTCTCGAATTCAGTCAGTTGATATTATATCAGATAAAATTTTATACCTCTACTCAAATTTTGATGTTTTTTTATAATCTTTTCCTTATTTAATACAAAACCCCAGGCATATTCCGATATATTAACCTCCATATTCCGATATATTAACGTCAGGGAGGAAGAGTAAAACACCTTACCAGCAAAACTAACAGGCACGGGCTGTTACTACTTTCGGCAGCGGAGCTGAACTACTTGCCGGTGTTAAGTGTGTATAACGATCAGCACCAGGGGGGAGGAAGATATCGAGGCACCAATGTGGGTGCTGCTTGACACCGGGGAGTAAAGCTACAATTTTGGGGTTATTTTATACTTACTTGCCGCGGGCTTCTTTCTTCCCCCCACCGGGGGGGAAGATTAAGATGGGGGGGGAGCCCTTGTTAGAGGATAGAGGTTGGAAGTTAGAGGTGAGAAAAAAAGACCCCCTTTCAAGAGGCAAGAGGCAAGAGACAAGAAATAAGAGAAAAGACCCCCACCTTTTTGCAGTATATGTAAAACGTTGGCTTTGTGATCGGGAACCTCAGTTTCCAGAATCTTTATTTCCAACCCATATTTACTCTTTAGCTGTTTTTTGACGTAATAATAGAAATACTCACTTAGCTCTACGTCGTAAGACTGAAGCTCCCAAGATGTCGTTCCCGGTGAGAATGACGGGATGATGCATGACAGTAGTTGTCAGGGTTTGGGGAGAGCATTCATTTTGCCTCAGCAATCGGGAATAACTACTTGCCGGAAAGTACCGGGGCTTTGGGCTTCATTATAGGTTAATATAATATGCAATCAATACGGATCAAGCAATTTGAGTTTCCACTACCTCCCAAAATTCTTGGACATTCCATAAATATTGAACAATTTACTCTATTACTCAATTCATGCAAACATTTGCATTGTGAGAATACTTTAGAACCTTAGGTCTACTAGAAATTTTAGCTAACTCTTATTCATAATCATACTCCTGCATCAAGCATAAAAACACGTTCTTCTCCAATACGTTCAGCAGCGTATAGCAATACAGCTTGAACATCTTCCGGTTCAAGTTCCGGGTAATCTTCAAGAAGGCTCTTCTAAGTAATACCAGCGGAAAGAGCCTTTAGCACTTGCTCTACAGTTATTCTCAATCCTCTAATTGTAGGCTTACCAACCATAACATCAGGATTAATAGTAATTCGTTCAAGCAGCAAATTATTATCTTTATCCATGTATATCACCTTTCTTCGAATATATCTCTATAATGCAATAATACACTCGTATCCATTTTTGTCAACGCAATTAAATTTAGTCGGAAGTGGGTAAATTTTTATCTACCACGCACACTTCATCCAGCCCCTGCGCTTCTTTGCTGGACTGAACTACTTTTTTCTCCGGGTAGCGTCAAAATACCAAGGCGAAGAGTTATCACTAACATAGAATGGTTTTATCCAAAAGACTTCCATCTCTGCAAAAGGAATTTTAATAATTATTGTAGAATTTTTATTTAATTGTAGAATTTCTAATAGAAGCTTTTATGTGACATGTGATCATGTAATACTGTTGGTAATATTTGTTGACGGGAGGCGGTTGTATTGGCTAAAGTGGGCAGAAATGAACCTTGCCCCTGCGGTAGTGGCAAAAGGAAGATGCAAACGAGGAATTTATCGAAAAACTTTATCACTTACATAATAAAATTATACTAGAATTATTAAATGTTAATTCGAGAGAAAATTAAGCAAAACAAAGATCTCAACAGCTATCTTTCCATAACCTTGATGACTTTTGATTTTATTTGTTCATCATAACTCCTAATTCAATTGTATATATTCAGTAAACCAGGTATTTCAATCAATTTGAACTGTCTTGTAGTTCCGTTAAAAGTAGTTTTCTATGGAAGTCGAGGAGTAAGTCCAAGAACAAAGGAGGTGATGATCTCTTGACTAATCTAATTACCATCAATACCCACAATTGCATGGGGTGTAAAAGTTGTGAACTTTCCTGTGCCGTTTCTCATTCGGAAAGCAAGTCACTTTTCCAGGCTATTCATGAAATCCCCCAACCCGTGCCCAGAATCTTTGTTGAAACCTTAAGCAATATTTGTGTACCAATGCAATGCCGCCACTGTGAAAGCCCACCCTGTGCCCAGGTTTGTCCTACCGGTGCTATTACTAAAGAATCCAGCCTGGAGCCAGTCTTAATCAAACATGATAAATGTATTGGCTGCAAATATTGCCTGATTGCTTGTCCTTTTGGGGTGCTGGTTTTGCGCAGTGCAGATCACAATTTGATCAAATGTGACCTGTGCACCGATATCAAAGCAAAAGGGGAACCCCCAAATTGCGTAGAAAGTTGCCCCACCCAGGCCTTGAGCTTTGTTACTTCCCAGGAACTAGCTCAACAGAAAAGGAGGGAGTTCATGGTAGAGTTTACCTCTAGAGGGTAACTTTACTGGTAAATTATGTCTCAACACACAATAAACAGTAAAGAGCAAATCGAACAAATCACCCTCAAGATTATCACCTCATACCGGCACCTAAGTGAAGAAGAAATGGATTGGATTGCGCTTTTGCAAGATATACAGGATCAATTTCGCTATTTACCTCCTGACGGGTTAAAATTATGCGCCAGAGAATTAAACGTTCCTTTAAGCCAGCTTTACAGCATCGCTACATTTTATACCTGTTTTTCACTTGCTCCCAGGGGCAAAACTGAAATCCAGGTATGTATGGGAACTGCCTGCCATATTAGAGGTGCAGAACCCATTTTGGATAAAATATTGCAGCAGCTTGCATTAAACCCCGGCGAAACTTCACCCGATTTAGAATACTCACTGGAAACAGTAAACTGCGTGGGTGCTTGCGCTCGCGGCCCTCTGGTTATTATAAATAGTAATTACTATGGCAACCTGACCATGGGTCAAGTAGAAAATTTGCTTTCCAAAACAAGGGATATAAACGGGGAGGGGAAAAATGGTTAAACTAAAAACCCCACAAGAACTGGAAAATTTAAGAGCCTCCCTGCAAAAACAACTAAAGTATTCTGCAAAAACTATTTCCATCTGCTATGGGAGCAGTTGCAAAGCATCCGGGGCAGAAGAAGTAATTACCGCCATAAAAAATGAGCTGGAAAAAAACAACTTGGAAACCAATTTAGAAAGAATAATAAAAGAAACCGGTTGTCACGGATTCTGTGAACAAGGGCCCCTGGTATTAATTAAACCCCAAAACATATTCTACTGCCGGGTAAAGCCGGAAGATGCCTCTCGTATTGTGAAGAAGTCTATAATTAAAAACGAAATAATAGCTGACTTGTTATTCCAGGACCCACAAAACGAAAATATTTTTACCACCGAAGAAGAAATCCCATTTTACAAAAAACAAACCCGCCTTCTTATGCAGCATAACAGCGACATAGATCCCCGCCGCCTGGAAGATTACCTTGCTCAAGGGGGTTACAGTGCTTTGAACAAAGTGCTAACCCAAAACACCCCTGAAGAAATCCTGGAAAAAGTAAAAAGTTCCGGATTGCGAGGAAGAGGAGGAGCAGGGTTCCCCACCGGCCAAAAATGGGAATCCTGCAGGCAGGCTGAAAGCGAAATTAAATATCTCATTTGCAACGCGGATGAAGGTGACCCCGGTTGCTTTCAGGATGCATCCCTGGTAGAAGGCAACCCTCACCAGGTTTTGGAAGGGATGATCCTTGGTGCCTATGCAGTAGGAATTACCACAGGCTATATCTACATTCGTTACGAATACCCGGTAGCAGTGCGCAACTTCAGGGAAGCTATTGAGCAGGCACGGGATTACGGTCTTTTGGGCGAAAATATCCTGGATAGCGGTTTCAGTTTTGACGTCCAGGTCAAAAGAGGCGGCGGTGCCTTTGTCTGCGGCGAATCCAGCGCCCTGATCGCCTCCCTGGAAGGAAGACCGGGAGAACCACGGGACAAATACGTGCGAAACACAAAAAAAGGGCTTTGGGGCAAACCCACCTTGCTTAACAATGTCAAAACTTTAGCCAGCGTGCCCCTAATTGTTGAAAAGGGTTCCGACTGGTTCCGCCAGTTCGGAACTTCCTCCAGCCCCGGCACCATGATCTTTTCTCTTACCGGTAAAATTAAACACACCGGCCTGGTGGAAATTCCCATGGGCATTTCCATGCATAGTTTAATCTGGGATATTGGCGGCGGCATCAGAAATGATAAACCGCTTAAAGCTGTCCAAACTGGAGGACCGTCAGGGGGATGTATCCCCGCAGCCAATATTGATCTCCCCCTTGATTACGAACACTTAAGCAATGCAGGTTCCATGTTGGGTTCCGGAGGAATGATCGTCATGGATGAGAACACCTGCATGGTAGATGTGGCCCGTTATTTCCTTTCTTTTACCCAACAAGAATCATGCGGCAAGTGTGTGCCCTGCCGCGAAGGTGGCAAACATCTCCTGCACACCTTAAACAAGATAACCCGCGGCGAGGGACAAATTACTGATCTCACTTTGATCCGGGAGATTTCTGAAGCCATGCAAAAAGGTGCTCTATGCAACCTGGGGCGTCAGGCTCCAAATCCTGTTCTTACTACTTTGCATTACTTTGAAAATGAATACCATCGCCATATTATGGATCAAAAATGCCCGGCCGGGGTATGCCGCCACCTTATTAGCTTTTATATCTCCACAGAAGATTGCACCGGTTGCGGAAAGTGCATGGATGTTTGCCCGGAAGAAGCAATCAGAGGGGAAAAAAGAGAGCCTCACCATATCTTGCAGGGTGAATGCAACCGTTGCGGAATTTGCCAGGAAGTATGCCCGGAAAATGCCATTAGCAAGGGTTAGCAATAATTAGGAGGGACTGCTGTTGAGCTGGAATGATCAACAATTAATTTATATTTCTGTGGAGGGGAAAAAAATAAGTGGTTTTGCAGGCGAAAACCTCCTGGAAGTTATTAATCGGGAAGGTTTTGAGGTCCCCTACCTCTGTCATCACCCGGGTTTGCCAGCTTATGGCGCCTGCAGGTTGTGTACGATCCAAATTCAAACCAATGGCAAAACATCCCTGGTAGCTTCCTGCACCTATCCTCTGAGGGAAGAAGAGCTGGAAGTTTTTCCTCACACTGAAGAAGTTTGGGAATTGCGGCAAATGATAATTAAATTACTTCTGGCTCAATCACCAAAAGCAGAAATTATTCAAAATTTAGCTCGCCAGTATAGAGTAGAAATGACTGCCCAGCCAGAAAATGAGAGTGAGTTTGTTGCCGGGACCAAAACAACTGAAGCCCTGCAAGAACATCAGGAAAAATGTATTCTCTGTGGCCGCTGTGTGAGAGCCTGCGGAAAATTGCTGGGTAACAACGCTATAAGTTTTGCCAGCAGAGGAATTAATCGCCACGTTACACCACCGCTGGCAGAGCCACCAGAGGCTTGCACCGGTTGTGGAGCTTGCTTTCATGTTTGTCCTACCGGTGCCATAAAAATGCAAATGGAAAACAACTCCCTCAAAATTGAACCCTGGCAGGCAGAGGTAAATCTTTTCACTTGTCCGGGATGTGGCAAGCAGCACTTCCCCAAAAAAAATATTCAAGAAGTGCACTCCAGGATAAATATAGATTATAAACCAGACCATGATTTTGCAGAAGCCAATTCACTAGCTGAGCTATGCCCGGCTTGTAGGCGAAAACATACTCTTGCCCAAGGATTGGCCTCTAAAACAATTACTAAAGGGATGGAAAATATTCTTTAGAGAGGTGATATTACCTTATGAAAAAGGATGTAACCGGAAAAAGCACTGATCCAGCAGTGCGTTCACTACTGGAAATCTCCCATGAAAAGGATTATTCCACCATATGGGATCGTTATGAAGAACAACAACCACAGTGCGGTTTTGGTTCCCTGGGCATATGCTGCAAAATATGCATGCAAGGCCCTTGCCGCATTGATCCGTTTGGTGAAAATGCCACTCGCGGGGCTTGTGGTGCGGACGCCGATTTGATTGTAGCCCGGAATTTATTGCGTTCCATTGCCGCTGGAACTTCGGCTCATGCCGGTCATGCCAAACACCTGGCTCATATCCTGGTCAAATCAGGCCGGGGAGAATATCCCGACTACCCCATTAAAGATGCCCCTAAACTTAAAGCTTTAGCAGAAAGGCTGGGTATAGACACCGAAGATAAAAATGACCAGCAATTAGCCCTGGCAGTAGGAGAAGCAGCTCTTGATGAATTCTCCGAAAAAGAATCGCCCAACGCCTGGGCTGCTACCACCATCCCTGCCGCCCGCGCCCAAAAATTAACCGCACTGGAAGTAGTGCCTTCTGGAATTGATAGCATTATCTCCGAGATAATGCATCGCACCCATTATGGAAATGACGCCGATGCCGTCAACCTTTTGCTGGGTGGAATAAAATGCTCCATAGCAGATTACAGTAGTTGCTACATGGCTACCGAACTCTCGGATATCCTCTTTGGCACTCCCCAACCGGTAAAAACAGAAGCCAACATGGGTGTTTTAAAAGAAAATGCCGTCAACATTGCGGTTCATGGTCACAATCCTGCTCTTTCTGACATTATCGTGCAGGTAGCCTCGGAAATGGAAGAAGAAGCAAAACAGGCAGGAGCTTCAGAGGGTATTAAACTGGTAGGCATCTGCTGCACCGGCAATGAAGTGCTAATGCGGCACGGTATTCCGCCTATAACCCATTCAGTATCCCAGGAAATGGCCATAGTAACCGGCGCACTGGAAGCCGTAGTAGTGGACTATCAATGCATTCTACCTTCCCTTTCCAACCTGGCCGAGTGTTATCACACCCGCTTAATAACTACCATCGCTACCAATAAAATCAAAGGCGCCCATCACATAGAAATTGATGAATCTAATGCCAGAGAACAGGCCAAAAAGATAATCAGAACCGCCCTGGAAGCTTACAAAGAAAGAAATCCCTCTTTGGTAAACATCCCCCAAAATAAAAATGTTACTTTTGCAGGGTTCTCAACCGAAGCAATTATCAACGCCTTAAGCCAGGTAGATGGCAACGATCCTCTCAAACCCCTGCTCGACCATATTTCTGCTGGTAATATTCAGGGCGTTTGCCTGTTTGCCGGTTGTAATAACGTTAAAGTTACCCAGGATCAAAACTTTATAACCATGGCCAAAGAACTGGCCCGCAATAACATCTTGATTCTGGCTACAGGCTGCGGGGGAGGAGCTTTTGCCCGCGCCGGGCTCATGACCCCGGAAGCCACCAACGAATACGCCGGTGAAGGCCTGAAGAGTGTGCTGTCTGCAATAGGTGAGGCTGCCGGCCTGGGTGGTCCCCTGCCCTTAATTCTACACATCGGTTCCTGCGTGGATAACTCCCGCGGGGTTCAAATCGCTACCGCACTGGCAAACAAATTGGAAGTGGACGTAGATCAACTTCCGTTAGTGGCCAGTGCTCCAGAAGCTACCGCCGAAAAAGCTATCTCCATTGGCACTTGGGCAGTGGCAGCAGGCTTACCCACTCATATCGGAGTGGTCCCACCTGTTTTGGGAAGCAATACCGTAACGGAAGTACTAACTAATAAAGCAGCCGAGCTAACTGGCGGTTTCTTTATAGTAGAAACTGATCCCGGGGAAGCCTCCCGAAAACTCTTAGACGTAATTAAAAGCAGGCGCCAGCAGTTGGGAATTTGATTAACACAATAATATATGGGATTAATAACTAAAAAAAATTTGCCGACTAAAAACCTCCCTCTTTATTTTATATCCTTCCCCCTTTCTCCATTAGTTTCCAAAATGGAGAAAGGGGGTTTTCGTGATAAATTTAACAGAGCATTTTTTTAAAGCGGAACAACATTACTTGCTTTGCCGATATCATTTGTAGGAAGTCTTTTCTTTTCTAACCACTAACCTCTAACTAAGCACCAGGGGCGCCTCGGGTCTGTGTTATACCTTCGCTCGCTGCTTTGCGCATAAAATGTTCCGTGCTCGCGGCTTCAGGCCGCGGCAAAACTCGCAGGCTAAAGCCTGCT
>PWGO01000098.1 GCA_003554525.1 Syntrophomonadaceae bacterium
ACAACAAAAGAGGCAAACCTTTCCAGCATTCACTTTAAAACTGTATCTTGGCTGTGGTATAATAAAAACATCACGGCAAAGGAGATCAGTAATAATGCCAGATGAAGAAATTCATCAGCAACATGATAAAGGTTACGGTTTTTTATTTGCCAGCAAGAAAGCATTTGTGCAGCTACTCAGAGGATTTATCCGTACCGGTTGGACTGAGCAAGTGGAAGAAACCAGCTTAGAAAAAATAAACAAGTCCTTTATCCTTCAAGATTTTAAGGATAAGGAAGCTGATCTGGTTTACAAGGCCAGCATCAAGGATACCGAAGTCATCTTTTATGTGCTAATGGAGATGCAATCCACTATAGATTTCCTAATGCCTTACCGGTTGCATCTTTACATGAATGAAATATGGCGGGATATTTTTAAGAATACCGAACTAAAAGAAGCAGAGCGCAAGGAATTTCGGTTGCCACCCATTATTCCTATAGTTCTTTATAATGGAGAGCCAAAGTGGACAGTACCGTTGAACTTTAGGGAAATGCTAAATAGTTATGAGTTGTTTGGGGAGCATACGGTGAACTTCCGCTACATTTTAATAGATGTACAGAGGTATCGGGAAGAAGAGCTGCTGGAGTTATCCAATCTGGTAAGTGCTGTCTTTTATTTGGACCAGGTCAAAGAGTTGGAAGAAATTATTGAACGTTTAAGAAAATTAATAACCACCATACAGGGAATGAACGAAGAAGAATTAAAACTGTTTCTGGCCTGGGCGCAAAACATTTTAATTACTAACCTGAGCCCTGAAGAAAAGAGCCAGGTTAGTGAAATTTTAAGCGAAACCAGGGTACAGGAGGTGAAGGAGATGATCACTAATGTGGAAAAAGTCATCAAGAGATCCCATGAAGAAGCTAAAAAGCAAGGCATAGAAGAAGGTATGGAAAAAGGCATGGAAAAAGGCATGGAAAGAGGTATGGAAAAAGGTATGGAAAAAGGCATGGAAAAAGTAGCCAAACAAATGTTAGAAGATGGTGAAGACATGGGGAAAATCATGAAGTATACTGGCTTCTCCAGAGAAGAAATAGAAAAGTTGAAATAAATCCGATGCTTTGAATTGATTTTAACACAGGATTTTTAACCGAATACTGTAAGGTATAGTTGTTATACATGTTTGGCAGTGGTATTGATAGTTGCTACCTTTTGGTTAGTATAAACACTGATGCCATGGAGTACTACCTTGGTGCCGTAACATTTTCTTTCCCCATGTTGAGCTGATCGTATCCAGACTTGCAGGAATTGTAAAAAGCGTTGTCGTAAGGCCGTGCCTTGCACCTCTCTGCTCCTTGACAATAAGTGCAAACTCCTATAAAATTAATCAATGCAAGCTTAGGTAAGCCATGAACTGGTTACAGGAGGTAAGCATTAGCCGGGTTAAGCGTAATGTTTTTCATTGGTTTTTAATCCGGCAAACCGGTCAAGTGACGAATAAAAAAGTCCTGGATGAAAGGTTTATGAAGGAGGCTTTACAGGAAGCCCGCAGGGCCTGGGAAAACGGGGAAGTGCCCATAGGAGCCGTGCTGGTAAAAAACGGTGTGGTAATAGCCAGGGGATACAACCGGCGGGAAACCTCCGGTGATCCTACGGCACATGCGGAGATCATTGCTTTGCAAAAAGCCGGAAAGGAGCTTGGACACTGGCGTTTGACGGGCACTACTTTATACGTTACACTGGAGCCCTGTCCCATGTGCGCAGGGGCACTGGTTCAGGCCAGGGTTGATAGGCTGGTATTTGGTGCATACGATGCCAAAGCGGGAGCAGTGCAGAGCCTGTATCAAATAACCGGAGATGAAAGGCTTAACCACCATCTTGTGGTTACGGCTGAAGTTAGAGAAGAAGAATGCTCTCAACTACTGAAAGAGTTTTTTAGAAAAAGAAGGTAAGGGTTCAAGATAAGGACGGAGAGATGGCCGAGTGGACGAAGGCGCTCGACTCGAAATCGAGTGACGGGTGATCCCCGTCCGAGGGTTCGAATCCCTCTCTCTCCGCCATTTATAAAAACAAGCAAATATATCAGGTTTTTCCTTGGTTGTACATGGAGAGATGGCCGAGTGGACGAAGGCGCTCGCCTGGAAAGCGAGTAGGCGGCAGCCCCGCCTCGAGGGTTCGAATCCCTCTCTCTCCGCCATTTTTATTCTTGGCCGTGTTAGACGGGGAGGTAGCGGTGCCCTGTACCCGCAATCCGCTAAAGCGGGGTCGAATTCCCACCCGCGGCCTTTGATTTTCAGGGCTGCTCCAGGAAAGTGGCGAAGATGGTCTGGTCTCGTGCGGCGCTAACTCATGAATCCCGTCAGGTCCGGAAGGAAGCAGCGGTAAGTGAGTATTGGCGGGTGCCACGAGGCTGCCGGACCGGAGCTAACTACCTGGATAACGCCTGGGAATCAGGGTCAACGGTGGGTACACGGCCTTAATTATTGCTGTTTGCTTTATACCTGGTACCTTGTTAAAATATAAGCACGGTTTATCCTCATAGAAAATACGGGGGAAAGATACGGGAAGATGAGTTACTTAAGCCTTTACCGGCGGTGGAGGCCGCGCAAGTTTGAAGAAGTGACAGCTCAACCGCATATTACCCGCACTTTAAGTCATGCCCTTTCACGCGAGAGCATTTCCCACGCTTACTTGTTTTGTGGGCCAAGGGGCACCGGAAAAACTACGGTAGCAAAAATACTTGCCAAAGCTATAAACTGCACTTGCTACCCGGCGCTGGAGCCTTGTAACGAGTGCCGCTTTTGCTTGAGCATTTCTAACGGCACCTCCATGGACGTGGTAGAGCTGGATGCCGCTTCTAACCGGGGTATAGAGGAAATCAGGGAATTAAAAGAAAGGCTAAAGTACGCCAGTACTGAGGGCGGCTACAAGGTATATATTATAGACGAAGCTCACATGCTTACTCCTGAAGCTTTCAACGCTCTGCTTAAAACACTGGAAGAACCACCTGCCGGGGTGGTTTTTATTTTAGCTACCACCGAGCCTTCCAGGCTCCCTTCTACGGTAATTTCCCGGTGCCAGCGCTTTGATTTTCGGCTGCTGAAAGAAGAAGAAATTGTGGGCAGGTTGCAGGAAGTGGCTGCTGCAGAAAACTGGAAGTGCGATAGTAAAGCTCTGTCTTTAATTGCCCGCTTGTCGGACGGTGCCATGCGAGATGCTTTAAGCATACTGGAGCAGGCTCAAGTTTACGCGGAAGATGAAATCACGGAAAACCACGTTTATGACCTTACCGGTTTGCCTGCCGGTGAAACCTTAAACAAGCTGGTAGAAGCACTGGTAGAAGAGGAAGTCCAGAAAGGCCTGGAAGCAGTAAGGGAAGTAACTTACGGGGGCAAAGACATTAATTTATTTGTAAAAGAGCAGCTTTACTTTTTTACTCAACTGCTGATAGTCGCAAGCTCGGATGGGGGAACGGAACTGGGGGAAAACAGCTTTTATAATGAATACTTAAGTGTGTACCGTGACAGGATTTCCCGGGATTCTCTCCTGGAGATAATATCTATCTTGCACCAGCTATCTACAGAGATAAAATTTTTTGACAACCCCCATTTCAATCTTGAAGTGGCGTTTTTTAATATGCTCAAAGCACTGCGTTTAAAAAGCAGTGCTCCTGCAGAACACCTTGCTGAAAGGCTGGAGTACCTGGAACAGAAAGTGGAGCTGCTTATGCAGAAAGAACCCGAAAAACGCGTTGAGGAAAGCGGGGAGGCAAGAAAACCTGCGGCGCCGGAACTGGAAAAGCCGGAAGAGGAAAAAGGGCCTCCCCTGTTGAGATCACCTGAGAGTGAGGCAAGAAGCGGAGAAGAGAGTGAAATTGAAAATAAAATGCAGGAACAAAAAGTTGAGAAAGAGGAAAGAGAAAGACAACAAACCGGGGAGAAAAGCAGTAAAGCCGCGGGATGGCAGGAAGAAAGCGGTAAACCCGTAGATTTTGATTCCGGCCAAGTAAAAGGAACCAATGCTTCCTACGACCTGCAGCACCTGTGGGACAGGGTCATAAAGGCCTTGCAGAAAAACAAGCAAAAGCTGTTGTTGGGGATGCTCCAGGATGCGAAACCTGTGGAATTCAAAAACAACGTTTTGGTAATAGCTTTTGGTAGAGATAATAAAACCAATAAAGAAATGGTCATGAACCGCCGGGGCAAATTAGAAGAAACCATTTCCCACGAAACAGGTGAAAATATTAAAATTAAATGCGTGGTTTTAGAAGAAAAATCTGGTATCACCGGCGAGCAGTCAACAGCTAAAGGTAACTGTTCCGGGGAAACAGGATCGCTAGCCAAAAGCGTGGAACCAGAAGAAGAAAAAAGCGGGGCTTCCGCTGATGAAAACCCCCGGGAAGACCTGGTGGATGAAGCCTGCCGGTTGTTTAACGGCAAACCGGTAGAGCTGGAAGAATAAAATGATAAATTAAAAAGGAGGTATAAATATGTCAGGCGGTATGGGGAAAATGATGAAGCAGCTACAAAAGGTACAGGAACAGATGAACAATCTGCAGAAAGAGCTGGCGGAAAGAGAACTGGAGGCTACCAGCGGGGGAGGGGCAGTGAAAGCTGTTGCCAACGGCAAAAAAGAGCTGGTTTCCTTGAAACTTTCTCCCGATATAATTGATGATGAAGACCCGGAGATGCTGGAAGACATGATTATTGCTGCGGTTAACGAGGTAATGAAAAAGGTAGACGACATGACAGCCGAAGAGATGCAGAAAATAACCGGTGGAATGAACTTGCCCCCGGGATTATTCTAACTAAAGGAATGAGAAAAACATGCATTACCCGCAGTCCCTGCAGGAGTTGATAAATACATTTAACAGTTTTCCCGGGGTGGGCCCCAAGACAGCCCAGAGGCTGGCGTTTTATTTGATTTCTCTTCCGGGGGAAGAAGTGGAAAAAATGGCCCGGGCTATGGTCAAAGCTAAAAAAAGGCTGCGCTACTGTTCACGGTGTTTTTCTTTTACCGAAGAAGAACAATGCAATATATGTTCTGATACCGGTAGAAACAGTTTCACTATCTGTGTAGTCCAGCATCCACGGGATGTGTTGGTCATGGAAAAAACAGGACAATTTAAGGGTAAATATCATGTGCTCCATGGAGCGCTTTCTCCCGTGGAGGGAGTGGGCCCGGAAGAGCTAAATATACCCCGGCTGTTGGAAAGGATAAAAAATGAAGGGGTAAAAGAAGTCATTATTGCTACTAATCCCAATGTAGAAGGAGATGCTACTGCTTCTTACCTTTCCCGGCAAATCAAGCCATTAGGGGTAAGGGTAACCAGGATTGCATTTGGCCTCCCGGTAGGGGGCGATCTGGAATATGCGGACGAGCTAACTTTAGGACGAGCCCTGGAAGGGCGCATAGAGCTGGAATAATCATCAACAAACATATATAAGGTAGGTGTAACAGAATGATTGTAGGCGTTCCCAAGGAAATAAAAGCTGACGAGGGCAGGGTTGCTGCCATTCCAGCCGGAGTAGAAATGCTTAGTAACGAAGGGCATGAAGTTTTAATCCAGCGTGATGCCGGTTTTTTTAGCGGATTTACCAACCAAGACTACGAAAATGCCGGTGCCCGGCTGGTTGAGAGTGCAAAAGAAGTTTATTCTAATGCAGATCTTATTTTAAAAGTTAAAGAACCCCTTGCCGCTGAGTTTGAATTGTTGCAGGAAGGGCAGATGCTGTTTACTTACCTGCACCTGGCGGCAGTGCCGGAGGTGGCCAAAGTTCTAAGGGAAAAGAAAATTACTGCAATTGGCTACGAAACCGTAGAATCCAACGGTTACCTTCCCCTTTTGACTCCCATGAGCGAGATAGCCGGTAGAATGGCAATCCAGGCCGGATCTCGCCTGCTGGAAAAAATTCATGGAGGCAGGGGAATTCTTATAGGAGGGGTTCCCGGGGTGCCTGCGGCGGATATAGTGATTCTGGGAAGCGGCATAGTAGGGAGAAACGCGGCACGTATAGCTATAGGCATGGGCGCGCAGGTTACGGTAGTGGGTAGAGACCCCCAGCGCCTGAGGGAGCTATCGGAGTTGTTTGGAGAAAGGATAATTACCTTTGTGTCCAACAATTATAACCTGGCAAAAGTAGTCAAGTATGCCGACCTGCTTATTTCAGCCGTGCTGGTTCCCGGGGCCAAGGCACCCAAGCTGGTATCCGAGGAAATGGTAAAGAGCATGAAATCTGGGGCTGCCATTCTGGACGTTGCTGTGGACCAGGGAGGTTCCATTGATACTATAGAACGGGAAACCACCCACAGCGAGCCCACTTATTTCAAGCACGGGGTTATACATTATGCGGTACCCAATATGCCCGGCGCTGTGCCTCGCACTGCAACCGTCAGCCTGACCAATGCTACCCTCCCCTACTGCCAGATGCTGGCAGAAAAAGGGGCAGAAGCGTTTAAAGAAGACCCTATACTTTCCAGGGGGGTTAATACTTTTAAAGGGGAAATAACCAATGAGGCAGTAGCTGAAGGTTTATCTATGCCTTATGTGCCCCTTGAAGAGCTTTTGTAAAAAGTTAAATACTCTTGAGAAGTTACCTTTGAAAGAAGGATCTATCCGGTACTAGTGTTGAGAGGGAGGGGGTTGCTGTTTTGCAGGCAAGTGAAGCCATAAAGAAAAGGCGCAGTGTAAGGGATTTTAAACCCGAGGCGGTGGAAGACGACACCCTTATGGAGCTTTTGGAAGCGGCTGTTAATGCACCTACCGCGGGCAATGTCCAACCCTGGAAATTTGCCGTAGTTAAGGAAGACAACATCAAGCAAGAGCTGGAAAAGGCGGCGCTGTACCAGAGCTGGATATCCCGGGCTCCGGCAGTAATAGTGGTGATGGCTGATTTAAACCGGGCTGCTGCGGCTTACGGCAGGCGGGGCGTAGAACTTTACTGCATACAGGATACTGCCGCTGCTACACAAAATATTTTACTGGCGGCAGTTGAAAAGGGGCTGTACGGGTGCTGGATTGGGGCTTTTTCTGAAAAAGGTGTATCTAAATGCATGGATCTTCCTTCTGAGCTTCGTCCCCTTGTTCTTTTGCCTCTGGGATACCCGGCAGCGATACCTTCACCTCCTCCCCGGCGACAGGTAGAAGAGGTACTGTTTTAAAACACTTGATAAAACCGGCCTGAATGATTGCAGGCCCAAAAATATAAGCGGCTGTTCGGCAAACTGCGGGACAGCCGCTTATATTTTTGGGTGTACCGGGCAGTAAAGAAAAAAGGTAATAATGGAGTTTGCTGTTTGCATATAGATTTGTAGAAGGAGGAAGGATAATGGTTAACAGCTTGCGCCGCCTGGTTAATGAAATTCAAAAGCTAAAGATGTTTAAAGCGGGTTGCTATAGCTACGACAGGGATACTTTTGAGTTGCGCGAAGCAATTGAACAGGCTCAAAAAGAATGGTATGAAGCAAGGATTATGTTGGATTTTGTAAATGATCCCGATTTAATTGACCATGTTATATTTAGTGTTAAGGCTGCGGAAAAGAAGTATATGTACTTGTTAAAGGTAGCTAACAGCAAAGGTTTTAGAGCAACCATGAGAGAAAAAGAGGAACAGCTGATAAAACCAGGTGAGCAATTCTGAATGAGAAGGTGGGCGGAAGCATGGAAGCTGTGGATTTAAACCTGGTTATAGCCGGCCTTTTTGGCATAATAATTTTGTACATGCTAATAAAACTCCTGGTTTATCCTTTTAGAGCAATAGCCAGGATATTGCTGCAGCTCAGCACAGGAGTGCTGGTGCTGGTAATATTCAACCTGGCGATGTCTTATTGGGGAGTAAGCATAGGCGTAAACCCGGCAACCGGGCTTTTAGTAGGAATTTTAGGCCCCCCGGGGTTTATAACTCTAATGCTGCTACAAATAATTATTTAAAGTAACTGCTCAGGTTTACTCATACCGGTTATATAGATCCCGGGACAATTGTGCTATAATAAAAACAGGAAAATGGAATCGTTTTGCCCGGTATAAAAGCTCTGTAGCTTTAACCTGAAAATCAGGAAATCAATTTTTAGCTGCTTTTGCCATCTCCTTGACAACGATGCCGGGCAGGTGTGCGTAATCCTCTGTAGGTAGATAGGAGGGAGCGCTGGCGTCAAATAGAATGGTACATGAAGCTTCTATTTCATCGTCTCCCGGTGACAAAACAAAACCCACGGGAACTTTTGGCAGAACAGGCACAACCATACAGTATTTAC
>PWGO01000148.1 GCA_003554525.1 Syntrophomonadaceae bacterium
ATTACATTATAAATATTTATCATGATATGTTTATATTTCCTGCCGTGGTTTAAGCTATCGAGCCATATTCTTTGCAAAATTTAACCCTCACCTTGCTTATTTCCAGGTCAAGGTTATCACGATTTTTAAAACTATAACAAAAACCCGGCAAATTGTCAGTCGAAATGTGTCGAGACCATGGCCGGGTTTTTATAAGTATATAATATTAATTTAGCCCGGCAGTTTCGGGGCGCCGGGCCAAATTAACATATTCGACAATTTATGCAAATGTAAAAATCAACTGGTTAAATCAAGGGAGCTGTAGCTCCCGGCTTGCCGTATAGGCTGCAATAGCACCGTCTGCCGCGGCGGTTACCACCTGTCGGAATACCTTCCGCCGGATATCTCCGGCGGCAAACACCCCAGACCGGGATGTCCGCATTTCTTCATCAGTTACCAGGTAGCCGTTTTCATCGGCATCCAGCTGTCCCTGCAATAATTCCGTGTGCGGTAGCCTTCCTATGTAAATAAACACACCCTGCACTGGAAGGTGATATTCTTTATCTTTAGCGACTACCTGCACCCCTTCAACCTTGTTTTCACCGGTTATTTCGCTTATCACGGTGTCACCCAAAAACTCCACGCGGGGATTGGAGAACAGGCCTTCTTCCAGGGCTTTAACCGCCCGCAGCCTGTTTCTGCGATGTATAAGGTAAACTTTTTCCGCAAAACGGGTTAAAAATAGCGCTTCTTCCACTGCCGCATCTCCGCCACCCACTACTGCTACTTCTTTACCTTTAAAAAAAGCGGCGTCACAACTGGCACAATAAGATATACCCCTGCCTTTTAATTTGTCTTCGCCAGGCACTCCAAGGGATCGCGGCCTGGTTCCGGTGGATACTATAACTTTATCGGCCAGGTAATTCCCTTTTGAAGTTTCCATTCGCTTGGGTTGCTCTTCCAAAAAAGCTTTATTTACTTCCACCGTTTCCATGCTTGCCCCAAAGCGTTTGGCCTGTTTTTCCAGATCTTGCCCAAATTCCGGACCGGAGGTGCCCTCTGGAAAACCGGGGTAATTGTCCAGGTTTTCTGTAAGGGTAATTTCCCCTCCGGGAAGCATTCTTTCCAGAACCAGTACTTCGTAACCAGCCCTGCTGCCGTATATGGCGGCGGTCAGGCCGGCCGGACCACCGCCCAGGATGATAATGTCCCATTTTCTAGAGTTTTGAGCCAATTTTTTTCACCCCTCTGCTACCTGTTTATTGCGAGAGCAAAAAGCTGAAATTCAAAATACCCGCGGAATGGGTGATGGCTCCCGAGGAAACGTAGTCCACCCCGGAAGCGGCTATTTCGCTTAAATTATCCATGGTTACTTCCCCGGAGACTTCCAGTTCCGCTTTTCCACGCACCATATGCACTGCCCGGGGCAGGTCTTCCAGGTTCCAGTTATCCAGCATGATTATATCTGCACCGGCCTCTAGCGCTTCTTCAAGTTGCGGCAGGCTGGTTACTTCTATTTCCGTCTTTACCGTCAGGGGAATATTTCTTTTCACTCTTTCCAGGGCCGGTTTAATTCCTCCGGCTGCGGTAATATGGTTTTCTTTTATCAACACTCCGTCAAAAAGTCCGCGACGGTGGTTCCTGCCCCCGCCTAACCTTACCGCGTATTTTTCCAAGTACCTCAACCCCGGGGTAGTTTTTCGGGTATCCAGCAGTTGTGCCGGATGATTTTGCAGGACACGGCAGAATTCCCGGGTTTTAGTGGCAATACCCGATAAGTGCTGCAAAAAGTTAAGTGCAGTCCGTTCGGCATGCAGCAGGGAAGTTATTGCCCCGGCAGCTTTAATTATGGCGTCTCCTTTATTTACCTCGTTTCCATCCTTGATTCTTGACTCAATGGTTACCCCCGGATCTACGGCATGGTAAACCCTGCGCACTACATCTATACCGGCAATCACGCCGCTTTCTCGTGCCAGTATAACGCCTTCCCCATGCAAAGCCGGTTCGACAATATTTTCGGAAGTCAGATCTCCGGGCCCAGTGTCTTCTTCTAAAGCTCTTTTTACCAGGTCATCCAGCCAGCTGTGGTACATGACAACCTCCAAATAATTTCATTCAAGTAATTCACGTAATTCATGTAATTCATGTAATTCATGCAAGTAAACTATCAGTGCATTTATTGCTGTATCCAGGGGATATTTTTCAATCCCCGGAAGGCACGCTTATCATTCTCTCCAGGGCTTCCCTGGCTTTTACGGCAATCTCATCGGGAACAGTAACCTGACCCTTCAAGTTTTCCAGGGACTCTACTACTTTATCCAGGGTTATATATTTCATGTTGGGGCAAACCAGCCCGGGAGACAGCAGCTTAAATTCTTTACCAGGGTTTTCTTTGCTCAAGCGGTAAATCAGCCCCATTTCCGTCCCCACAATTATTTTATCATACGAGGTTTCCGCTCCCAGCCTTATCATGCCTCCGGTGGAAAGGGCTTCGTCGGCTAACCTGGTTACTTCGGGGGGGCATTCGGGATGAACAATAATTAAAGCGTCCGGGTGTTCTTCCCGTGCTCGTTTTACCTCCTCCACCGTTACTCTCTCATGGGTGATACAGTAACCGTCCCATACCCTGACTTCCTTCTCCGTTTTATTCCCCAGGTACATTCCCAGGTTTTTATCGGGAGTAAACAATATTTTGTCGGTCTCCAGGGAATTTATAACCTTAAGGGCATTGGAAGAAGTAACACAAACATAACTCTCCGCCTTAACTTCAGCGGAAGAATTCACATAAGTAACCACTGCATGAGAAGGATACTCTTGTTTAAATTCTTTAAGCTGCTCTGCAGTTATAGTATCCGCCAGTGGACAACCCGCCAGTTTTTCCGGGAGTAAAACTGTTTTTTCCGGGGCAAGAATGTACGCTGTTTCCGCCATGAAATGCACACCACAAAAAACTATTACTTCCGCCTCCGTCTGGGAGGCTTTAACACTAAGCTCATAAGAATCTCCCACTAAATCTGCTATATCTTGTATTGCCGGGGGCTGGTAGTTATGCGCCAGAATTACTGCGTTACGCTCTTTCTTCAATTCCCCTATCCTTTCAACCATTTTTGTATCGAACAAAGCAGAATACCTCCCCAAGAAATAAAAAATAATATTTATGATAACCATTATCTCCAAGCACGACTTTTTTGTCAAATATAAAGGCAGATATTTTAATTTTGTTTTTTTAAAATGGAACAGGGATATGATATAATTTAAAAGTAACTACTCAGACAATAAGGTACAGAGTAAGCCAGACAAGAGGCCTGCGGGGGCTTTGTAAATTTACCGGCCAAAAAAAAGGTTTGAGGAAAAACGTTTGAACCATTACCTGGCTTATCCGCAAATGTTTGAGTAGTTGCATTGTAAATAAATTTTTATTACCTTAATACAAAACAGAACAGGAGTGTTAAACATGAGAGAAAGCGTAGAAAAAGCATTAGAAAAAATTAGACCCGCCTTGCAGGCAGAAGGCGGAGGAGTAGACCTGGTTGATGTAGACGAAGAAAACGGTATAGCCAAAGTAAGGTTAACCGGTGCCTGCGGTGGCTGCCCCATGGCTAATCAGACATTAAAAAACGGGGTAGAAAAGGTGGTAAGGCAGGAAGTTCCACAAATTAAAGAAGTTGTCTCCGTTTAGTCAAAGAAAAACCTTAATTGTAATTACTAACGGTTGAAAGAGAATAAAGCCCCCCTTTTTGAGAGGTGAGAGGTGGGAGGTTAGAGGTGAGAAAAAGACCCCCCCACCTTTAATTCCTCCCCCACCAGGGGGGAGGAAGATGTTTCGCACCAATGTGGGTGCTGCTTGACACCGGAGGTAAGAATAAAAGTATGAGTAGGGAGAAGCTGGCAGGGATGTGTCGGCGAAGGCGACATTAGAGGGAGTGGAAGCCCCGATCTGCGAAACCGACAGCCGAAGCGGGCCCCATATTAGAAGTTAGAAGCAAGAAGTTAGAGGTTGGAAGTAGTAGATGTAGATCTTTAAAGTCTATTTGGTAGTAATAGAGAATTAAGTTGGTGATAATAGTGTTCAATATTTTTCCAATTTCTAACCTCTAAACTCCGCATTTTGGGACGCCGAGCTCTCGCCGCTTAAGCTGAAATGGAGGGTGAATTGCGTGGGATGTAATTTATTTTACAAGGGGGGATAGGCTGCCATGGAGGAAATATACCTGGACAACTGCTCAACTACGCCTCTTTTTACCGAAGTAATGGAGGCCATGTACAAAGCACAACTTCAGTACGGAAACCCTTCCTCCCTTCATTTTAAAGGAATCCAGGCGGAAAAATACGTTGAAGAAGCCAGGAAAATTATAGCCGGGGCCCTGAAGGCTTCACCTGAAGAAATTATTTTTACTTCCGGCGGAACTGAAGCCAACAACCTGGCCATAAAAGGACTGGCTTACCGGCATTACCGCAAGGGCAGCCACCTGATAACCACCCCTGTAGAACATCCTTCTGCGCTGAATACTTTCCAACAGCTCCAACAGGAGGGGTTCAGTGTTTCCTACATGAGAATCGACCAGGATGGGTATATAGATCTGGATTATTTAAAAACCATGCTGTCCAATAATACTACCCTGGTTAGCTTTATACATGTAAACAACGAGACTGGCACCATCCAAAACATAAAAAATATTTGCCGGATGGTTAAAGATTTTAACCCCAACATACTGGTGCACGCAGACGGAGTCCAGGCCCTGGGCAAAATCCCTTTAAGGCCTGGTCAGTATAACCTTGATGCTCTTACCATAAGCGCCCATAAAATACACGGCCCCAAGGGGACGGGTGCTTTGTGGATTAAAAACGGGGTTCTACTGCAACCCTTGTTCCAGGGAGGAAACCAGGAAAATAACCTGCGTCCGGGTACTGAAAACGTGGCGGGAATAACAGGTTTTGGAAAAGCCGTTTCCGAATACATAAACAGCTACGCGGGAAAAGTAGCCAATCTGCACCGGTTCAAGCACCTTTTTTTTCAGGAACTCAAGGAAAAGGTGGAAGTGTATATCAACGGTCCTGAATTAAAGCAGGGTGCTCCCCATATTATCAACCTTTCTTTTCCCGGCATTAAGTCGGAAGTGCTTATACGCTCCCTGGAGGAGCAGGGGATATATTCATCCCCGGGGTCGGCCTGCCATTCTCGCAACAACCAACCCAGCCACGTTCTGGTTTCACTGGGGTTAAACAAAGAAAGAATAGACGGCGCAGTCCGTTTTAGCTTCTCTGTTTTAAACACCGAAGAAGAAATAGAATACAGCGCAAAGCAGGTAGCTCACTGCGTGAAGGACTTACAAAAGTTGGTGTTTTAAGAAAAGAGATTCCGGAGGGTTATATGCTATACCTGATACGCTACGGGGAAATAGCCTTAAAGGGAAAAAACAGGAAATTTTTTGTGGACACCCTTACCAGGAATATAAAAGAATCTCTGCAAGGGCTGGAGGCCCGTATTATTTCAGAACACAGCCGCATTTTTGTTGAGGTAAACAAGGAAGAACATGATGAAGAAGTAAAACACAGGCTGCAGAGAGTTTTTGGAATCGTTTCCCTTAGCCCGGTTTCTACAGCTGATTTATCCGTGGAAGATATCCAGGAGCGGGCCCTGGAGCTTTTACAAAGTAGCCACACCCCTCCCTTTACTTTTAAAGTAGAAACCAGGCGGGCCAACAAAAGTTTTTCTTATACTTCCCCGGAAATGAATAAAATGCTGGGGGCTTACCTTCTTAAAAACATGCTTAATAATATGGAAGATATCTCGGTGGACGTGCACAACCCTGATGTAGAGCTTTTTGTGGAAATCCGCGGGCAGGAAGCCTACCTGTTTTTAGAATCGTACCCGGGACCGGGAGGGCTGCCTTTGGGAGTTAGCGGAAAAGGCCTGCTCCTCCTGTCCGGTGGCATCGACAGCCCCGTAGCGGGGTGGCTTTGTATGAAAAGAGGGTTACAAATTGAAGCTGTACACTTTCACAGTTATCCCTTTACCAGCGAAAGATCCAAAGAAAAAGTTAAAGAGCTGGCTCAAAAACTTGCGGAATACAGCAGCAGTAGCATAAACCTGCACGTTATTCCCTTCACGGAAATCCAAAAAGAAATCCAGCTGCATTGTCCCAAAGAATTAAGTATTACTGTTATGCGGCGCATGATGTTTCGCCTGGGCCGGGACTTGGCCCAAATCCTGAGAGCCCAGGTTTTGATAACCGGTGAAAGCCTGGGCCAGGTAGCCAGCCAGACCATCGAAAACATGCACGCAGCCAGCATTGGGGTAGACCTCCCTGTATTCAGGCCCCTTCTTGGCATGGATAAGCAGGAAATAATTAATAAATCACAAACAATTAATACTTATGATACTTCCATTAAACCTTACGAGGATTGCTGTACCGTATTTCTCCCGGAGCATCCCGTGACCAGGCCTAAACTCTCCCGGGTAAACGAAATAGAACAAAACCTGGACGTGGATGCCTTAATAGAAAAATGCCTGCATAATTACGAGACTTTTCCCTTCAAACTTACCCGCCAGCATACATATATTTAATTGATCTTATTTTGACTGCTTTTATTTGGTCGCCCCAACTGTTGTCAACAGAGTCTATTACCATTTCACTGCAAAAAATTACCCTTTACCGGTTTAAAGTAGAGTACTTATACCAATACTATATAAGAAAGATAACTGCAAATTAAATACAAGGAGAGGCTTTTTATGAGTAAAAAGGTGGTAATAGTAGGCACAGGCAACGTAGGAACGGCTGCGGCTTTTGCCCTCATGAACGTAGATGTTATTTCCGAGCTGGGTTTGATCGATATAAATTACCAGAAAGCGTTGGGAGAAGCACTGGATTTAAGTGACGGAATTTCTTTTCTGCGGCCCATGAAAATTTCCGCTGGAGACTACTCCCTGTGCCAGGAAGCAGATCTGATTATTATTTCCGCAGGAGCAAATCAAAAGGTAGGAGAAACCAGGCTCGATTTGGCGGAAAAAAACTCTTTAATTTTTAATGATATAATAGAAAATATCCTGGAATACAACCCGAATCCTCTCTTGCTTGTCACCACAAACCCGGTAGATGTACTAACTTACCATACTATAAGATATTTTGAGCTGCCTTTTCACCGGGTTATAGGTTCGGGCACAGTACTGGATACTTCCCGTTTAAGGCATCTGCTAAGCCAAAATTGCATGGTAGACCCCCGCAATATACATGGTTACGTAATTGGGGAACACGGGGATGGTTCGGTAATCGTCTGGAGCGCCTCACAAATAGCCGGGATCAATTTATCCAGATTTTGTGAAATGTGCGAAAAGGACTGTTCTTCCACCGGTTATTTGCACAGTGAAATCACCAGTGCCGCCTACCGTATAATAGAAAAAAAGGGGGTTACCAGTTATTCCATTGCACTTGCCATTAAACGTATTACAGAAACCATCTTGAGAAACGAAAACTCTATCCTTACTGTTTCAACGCTGGTAGATAACTACTTTGGAATCAACGACGTATGCTTAAGCCTTCCCTGTATTATTAATGAAAACGGTATACTTCGGGTGCTCCCGCTACCGCTGGAAGAACAAGAAGAAGAAAGGTTAAAGAGCACTGCAGATAATTTAAAAGAAGTGCAACAAACTCTAATTAAAACAACAGTATAATTGTCAGAAGACAGCGGTTAGAAATAACGTAAGAAACGGCTAACGCTATTAGAGGTTAGAGGTCGGAGGTCAGAAATAAGGTATCCCCCCCATCTTTTTTTCTTCCCCCCCGGTGGGGGGAAGAAAAACGCACGCAGCAGAGAAGCAAAAAATTAAATAAAAGGTAATAGCTTGACCTCCAGTATTACTAAATTCCAGTTTTTCTGAGCACTTCTCAGGTACTCCAACTTCCAACCTCCAATAAGCAAGCCTCCCCTTCACCAGGGAGGCTTTTTTAAATATAGTTCCGGCAGGGACCTACTATATTAGAAGTTAGAGGTTAGAGGGCGGAGGTCAGAAATAACGTATGAAACGGCGTTAGCCGTTTCTTACCACACTTCTGGCACTCTGACCTCTGACTTCTGACCTCCAATAAGCAAGCCTCCCTTTCACCAAGGGAGGCTCTTTTAAATTTAGTTCCGGCGGGGACCTACTCTCCCGGGGGCTTTCGCCCCAAGTACCATCGGCGCTGGAG
>PWGO01000105.1 GCA_003554525.1 Syntrophomonadaceae bacterium
ACCCGACCGTGTCTTGAAGAGATCTTTGCTGAAGCCGATAATCAAACAAAAAGTATTAGAAATGAAAAGATTTATGACGCGCACGTTAAATATGGATACACTCTGAAAGAGATCTCAGATTTCCTGGGTATTCATTACACGACAGTCAGCAAAGTAATTCAAAAAATGGGGCAAAAATAAAATATAATATTTCAAGACCTGACCCTTTGTTTTTCTTTGTTTTTAGTTTACTTTATCAATTTTGCCTTCTTCAATTAATTCTATGAAATGGCTGGTAAGTTCAGGGTCAAGTTGAGTTCCAGCGCACCTTTTTAATTCTTCTTTGGCTTCTTTTTGGGTTATTGCTTTTTTATAGGGGCGTTCGGTAATCATTACATCGTAAGCATCTACAATAGCTATAATCCTGGAGAGCAAGGGGATATTCTCCCCGCTGATTCCTTTAGGATAGCCTGAGCCATCCCACCATTCGTGATGGTGTAGAATAAATTCGGCTATATGGGCAAATTCCTGGGTGGCTGAAGCCATCCTGTACCCTATTTCCGGGTGTTTTTTAACAACCTCCCAGTCCTTTTCAGATAGTTTTTCTGGCTTAACCAGAATGTCTTCAGGAATGCTTACATTACCTATATCATGAAGAGAGGCCAGTAAAACCAGGTTTTCCAGCTCTGGCTGGGAAAGGCCAATTTTTTTTCCCAGAAGGTAAGACATGTTCTGTAGGCGGTGCACATGTTGTTCTGTTTCATAGCTTTTAGTCCCCAAAGTGTTGAGCAGTGTATCCAGCACTGTATACTGAATACTTTTGGTTTCAATTAATTTATTTTTATACATATTGTCTTCAGCTTCTTTTAATACTTCGTATATATTTTTGTCCGCCTCTTTTTTTATGGCTGACCCTGTGGCTAAAGAAATAGCCACAGGGTCTTCAGGTTCCTGCCTGCAAGCTTGTTTTATGTCACTGATTATCCGTTCCAATGTATTAATGTTGGCGTCATTTATAATAATAATAAATTCGTCACCGCCCCAGCGTCCTACAACATCTTCTTTTCGGCAAGAATTTTTTAAAATATCCGCTGCTTTTTTTAATATTTTATCGCCTGTTTCGTGGCCGAAACCGTCGTTAATTAGTTTCAAACCGTTTAAATCAGCCATTATAATACCTGTGGAGGTTTGATTACTTAAATTAATTTTTTCCAATTCTTTTTCTAAATAAGTTCTGTTGTACAGGTATGTTACCCTGTCATAGAAGGTAAGTTTTTTAAGGTTTTCCCTGTCTCTAATCCGATTGGTTATATCTTGAAAGCTGCAGACTACCCCCAGAGGATCTCCCAGCTCGTCATAGGCCAGGGAGGCGGAAAAAGATACAGGTATTTTATCTTGTTCTTTTGTTAATAAAGCTGTTTCTTTATCTTTTATGACATGCTCTCTGTTTTGGCTGCAATCCGTTAATTGCGATATCCAGGGCTGGTTGTTGTTGTTTTGATTTAAGAAAAGCATCTCTACCGGCTTATCAATTAATTCACCGGTTTTATAATCAAGCAGTTTTTTGGTGCTTTGATTAATCATATTAATTTTACTTTTTAGATCAAGGAATAACAGACCTTCGCTCATAGTTTCCAGGATGGCATCAGTAATGTTTTGGGGACTAAAAGCCTGGAATCTGTATCTTTTTATGGCATACCAGATTGCTCCCATAGAGATCAAGTTAATTATTATTCCCACAGGAGGTATTATTCCTATTTCCAAAATGGGCAAGACAAAACCTGTTATAGTACCGAGCCCGATTGCCAGCATGGTAGTTCCCAAGATGAGTTTTATCTGTTTTTTTTCTCGTTTAAACTGCGATTTTTTCCACCATATTATACCAACCAGGAGGCACAGAAGCGAATAACCCAGGTAATAAAGGCCCAAAAAAAGGGAATACGGCCACTCTATTGAATAACTCCAGCCCAGCGGGGTATCTATAATGAGATTTGTGTTTAAGTAATCTTGAAAAAAGAAATGATAAATAAAAATAATGGCCGGCAGATAAATTAAAGGGTAAAGCCATTTTTTTTGCAGGGGTTTTTCTATATTACCCAGTAGCATAAAAAAGTGCAGCATAATACTAAAGAGACTGCTCCAGCCCAGTGAAGATATCCTGAGCCAAAACACCGCAGTTTCTTTATCAGGCGCCGAATGCATAAATATAAAGCTGAAAGACCAGATGCTTAAACTTATGTAAAGAGCAAGAGCTACTTTGTTTAGTGTTTTGTTTGGCGCCAGGTAGAATAAATAAAACCCGAAATACAGGTATGCTATAAGACAGAAAAAGTATAAAAGGGTTAACAGGTTCATAGTTATTTTCCTTTCCGGGTTTGTGTTAATATTAGTTTTCTATATATTACGAAATATTCCTTTTTGTTTTGGGTAATATTGAACAGGTAAAGGAAGTACCATATTGAAGTAACATATTAAGGAAACATAACAAAATATGTTTGTTGAGTTATCCTGGTATATGATATTATTAGATAATAAAGAAAGGCTGCTGCAAAATTTTAAGCTGCTGGAACCAGTAGAATCTTTATTGAAGGAGGCGGCGGGAGGGCACTTCCTTCCCCGGCAAAAGCCCGGGGTTTTCGTGCCGTTGCTTTTATGAAAATTAGCGGCAAGTTTTTAAGGAGTTTTCTGGCTGCTGTGGTTATTTTAATTGTCGGTGGTATAATCGGCTATGTTTCCGCAGAAATTGTACCTGCCTTTATTTACCGGCAAAGTTCAATCCGCAATGGCCCCTGGATTACCAATCCGCATATCGGGAAACAGGCAGCTGATATATACACCAGGGCTGTAATAGCCCGGCACGGCCTGCTGGCGTTGGACAGGACCGAAGCTGTTTATTATACTGCGGAAACTGACAGTGAGGGCAGTTCTTTGCAGGCCGGGCATGATTATGTAATAAAGGGTGAAGACCTGGCAGCCGGATGGTGGAGCATAACCGCTTATTGCGATGATGATTTCCTTATCCCAAATGAAAAGAATCGGTACTCTTATACCAGCACTGAATTAGAAGAAGGCGAAGGCGGTTCCTGGCAAATACGTCTTTCGCAGTCTCCAAAGGAGGGGAATTGGCTGCCGACGGGAAAAGAAGTAGATTCTTTTTCCCTTATGCTGCGCCTTTATAAACCTGACCATGAATTTTATGAGAATCCAGATATTGTGGAGCTTCCACGGGTGGTAAGGGAGGAACCCTAGATGAAGAAGTGGATAACCGTGACGGTTTTGGGGACAGTTATGGTAGCCGTAATCATTCACTTTCTAATAGTGAGTCAGACGCCTTATATTGCTATGGACAAGGCCATGGAGAAGTTAGATACAGAGATAAACACGTTGGACCATAGTGGCCCGCCTGATGAGGATTTCAGGGAAGTGGTCAGGCCCTCGCCCGATTTGTTATATTCCACCTGCATATATGATGTAAATGAGGAGGCGCTTCTTTTTACTGTTCCCGTGACCGATACTTACTGGTCCATTTCCGGATACGCTGAGGATACTCATAATTTCTTTAGCCTTAACCACGAAGAGGTGGAGACGAATACTGCCAGGGTACTGGTTGTAGGGGAAAAAGAAAAGGCCTACCCGGAGGTGGAGGAAGATATGATTATAGTAGAAGCACCTAGCGACACAGGGATAATTTTAATCCGCATATTTGTTTCGGATCGAGAAAAACTCGAAGAACTTAAACAAATACAGGAAAGGGCAACTGTGGAAACCTTTAATCTGGATTGATATTGAATTATGAAATTGAAATTAGGGGTCAGGTCTTGAATTATAACTATAATTATATTATTATATATTCATTATGACCAGACCATTACGCATTTTTAGAATTATTATGCAAAAATATAATATTTCAAGACCTGACCCTCTGCTAAAACCATGCCGGGTTGTTGACTATAAAGGAATGGATTACCAAAAGAATATAAAAGGCCATTAAAAACAACAAGGAGGGGGAAGTGAGGAGCCCCGTTTTGGTTTCCGATTCCGGCTCCTGCTTCATGCCCCGCAGGAAGCGCGTGAGTCCTTTGTAAACCGGGAACAACCACAGGACAGGCAGCCACCCGGCAGCAGCTTCCAGCCCGGAAGCGTTCCACGGCTGTATTAGCCCCACTACCAGCCCGAAAGCAGCTACGGCGCAGGCTGTCCAGAGGATAATTGCTCCTATGCGGCCGATTTCATTGGAGTAAAGCCTCTGGTCCGGGGGAGGGGAAGGTGACCAGCTTGTTTTCCTGCCGAATTCGTAGTTGAGGAAAGCCAGCACGAAGGCCAATACAAGCAGCAGCCCGGGCAACTCCGCGGAATGTCCGTACCTCTCCAGGAAGGAAATATAGATATACACGCTAAGCAGGATGTTCACGGGGTAAGTGACTACCAGGTTTACGAACATTTTGTTGCGGACTATAGAAGAGATTTTTTCCAGCCAAATCAGGAAGAGCGCGTAGGCCAGGTTGACGGCAACCAGCAGGGTTAGTACCGGAGATGCAAACAGGTTTATGGCTATAACTGCAGCGGCGGTAAGCAACAGGTAAATTCCCAGGTCTTTTATAGTTAAAAGGCCGCGGACCAAGGGCCTGTCCGGGTTGTACACCCGGTCGTAGTCGTAGTCTTTTATTTCATCTATTACCCTCAAGTAAAAGAGTACCAAAAGCACGGTAACTATGCCCGCAATCACGCTTAAATCCAGGTTCCAGGTTCTTCCCGGCTCCAGGAGGAAAACCAGTGAACCTTCCAGGGCCAGGTACCAGGCCACGGCGTAAATGATGTGGAGCCCGGGGGCGAACACGTCACCGATAAAAGTAGAAACGGTAGACAGGTTTAAGCCGGAAAAATTTTTTGATGGCATTATCTTTCCTCCTTTTATAAAGTTTATTTATAAAGTTTATTATTCCAGCAGGGTTACGGTCCCCGCGGCACCGTCAAGTTCTATTTGCGCCCCGTTGGGAATGCGCGAAGTAGCTCCGGGGACGGATACTACAGTAGGTATGTTGAATTTTCTCCCGGTGATAGCGGTATGTGACAGCATACTGCCTTTTTCCACTACTATGCCCCGGGAAGAGAGCATCAGAAAGAGCCAGCCGGGGTCGGTTTCCCGGGCTACCAGGATCATGTCGTCGGTAACCTCTACTTCTTCGTTGGGGTCAAATATAACTTTGGCGGTTCCTTTTACCCTGCCGGAGCTGGAACCCAGGCCGCGCAGCGCAGAATCTTCTTCTGCTGTGGCGGTTTCGGCCAGGGCGTTTGCCCTTACCGGCCCCAGGGTGGTTATTTGCTCCGGGGTGTCAACTTCCTGGTTTGCATGGTGCTCTTTTCTACGTATATCAGCAAGGGACTGCAGGTCTTCGGTAATCCCGGTCCCGTCTATATATCCGAATATTTCCTCCATACCGAGGTGAAATATATCGTCACCGGAACGTAAAATGCCTTGGTCGGCAAAATAGCTTCCAAATGCGTAGAAAATGTTTTTGCTAAAGCCGAAGAGTTCGCTACGGCAGTACCTGGAGTTTTCCCGGTTCCGGATAAATTCGCGCAGGCTGTTTAAAAGCCGGTTAAGCACCAGACGGCGCAGGGGATGTTTTTTTAGCATCTGTTTTAGTTTTTTTTCTGCTTCTTGCCGGGTGGCTTTTTCCCGGGAGCGCAGTGCCTCTACTGTGACTTCGGTGCGGCTGTAGTCTTGGATCATTTTCACAAAGTTACCGGGTGTATGCCTCAGGTTGGGCTGTTCCAGCTTTAGCTCCTGCAGGCCGCGATCGCCGTAAGAGTGAAGGTGGCTTTTGACGGCACGGCTGAACTCCGGTTCCAGCTCTTCTTTTTCAATTTTACTCCAGAGCACCTGGGGTTTTTCTTGTTCAAAAGCTTCCCGAAGCCGAGGGTTATCCCGTACTTTTTCCGCCAGGGATACCGCGGAAAGGACGATTTCCACGCTCATCAAGTCCTCGTCGCCACAAAGCAGGTCGCTCATCAGGGAAGGCTCGTGGGTAGTAAGTCCCCACCTGGAAAACAGGCCCTCGGTCATGCTGTAATAAAGCGGCAGAAAGGTGTCGTTGATAAGGGTTACCCCCCAGTAGTTTCCTACCTCTCGCCAGACGCGGTGAAATTCAGAATAAAGGACCATCGGGTCTTCGCCAGTAAAGTTTTTGCCGCGCAGTGGTTGGATCAGGTTTTCCCACCATTCATGAAATTTATGCACCCGTTTCTGGTGGGTGATTTTTAAGTACAGCATGTTGCCTGCCGCCCTGGTAAAGGAAAAGAATCCTTTGATTTTCCTGAACATCCTGGCGCCTGCGCCTTCTTCGATCCCGGTCTGGTATGATGACAAAAAACCCATCATTTTCTCCCAGGGGCCGCTGAATATAGAAAACATGGGACTCTGGTTGTGCAGGTGGTAGAAGTGGGTCAAGTTGTAGTATACCCGTCCCTTTAAAAAACCGATCATTTTGTCCAGCATTTCATGGTTGTCCTGCAGGGTGCGGGGATTGATCCCCAGCAGACGGTAGCAATCGTAAAAGATGACCCGGTAGAAGAAGCGGGAAAAAGAGTAGGTCAGCGCCGTAGTTACGCCGGGAAAGCTTTCGGTAACGTTGGCGTTGGTCCAAACCCGCTGGCGCCGGTAATCTATAGACACGGGCCGGGACTGCAGTATATAGATATTCCCGTCAGAGGTTATGGTTCCTTCAATGTCTTGCGGTCCCTGGAAGATGTTTTCTATTTTCCGGCCCAGTTCTGAGATCTGTTGTATCTCTTCTTCGTTGAGGCAGGGCTGGTTTTGCTTTTCCGCGGGTACCGGCATAAAGCACATGTCGTGGCCTTTATCCCGGTCAAGGGTGAGCATTTCCGATTTGGTAGTTATTTTGGTGGTTATTTTACCGGACATAAAGTTTTGAAAATAGTGGTCTACGGCCACTTTTTCTTGTACTACGCCTTCGCCAATGCCGTGTCCCGCCACGATAACCGTATCCCGCGCTGCAGTGTTGGGGTCGCAGGTAAAAGCCACAAAGGAACGTTCGCCCGGGATCATCTCCTGGATACCTACGGCAACGGAAAAGTCAAGCAGGTCAAGGTTGTGCTGGTGTCGGTATATTATGGATTCGTAATTAAATCCTGATGCCCAGCACAGGCGTACTTTGTCCAGTAGCTGTTCCCTGGTTACGTAGAGGTAGCTGTTACTGATACCGGCAAAGGGGTTGTCCGCGGAATCTTCGCTACTTTCCAGGTTTGAGCCGACCATGGAAGACCTTACGGAAACCATGGCTTTGGGGCCAAATTCGCGGTCAAATTCGCCCAGGATTTCTTTTTCCTGCCGGTCACTTAATACCAGGCCGGTAAACAGTTTCTGCAGTTTTTCCGATCCATCACGGATGCTCCGGGGATCAGAAAAGTCAATTTCTTGCAGGTAAGCTTCTGCTTCCCGCAGCAGCGGCTGAAAAATTTCCCGGTAGAAAAGGGCGGTAAGGCAAAACAGCCGGGGGACTGGCAGCCGGTGATCGAACATGGTTTTCAGCCGTGCGAATTTCCATCCTACCATGGATGGCGGCAGTGGCTGGTTTAGCTTTAATATTTTTTTTCGTGTTGAACTGAAAAACATGTTTATACCTCCATAATGACTATTTTTCATAATTATTTTTTGGTTACAGGCTTCAGGGTTATATTTTCTTTAACTATCCGGTTAAAAACGGCCATCGGATCTTGCTGAAGCAGTATTTTCCCTTTATCCCCGGCTTCATGAGCCAGGGCGCTGCTGTCCGCGTATTGCGAGTAACCGGTTAGCTCCAGCACGGTGATCGTTTTTTTAAGGCGGGAAACAGGCAATTTTTTTAGGGTATTGTATAAACTTTGGTTTACCGGCACCGAAAGCCGGGGATTCTTCAGGCCCGTTTGCCTGCATACAGCCTCCTGCATTTTTTGAAATGATACGGGTTCCAGGTAGCTCACGTTTAAAGGCGAACGCAGTGGCGCCCGGTTGTTTTTGTTTCTTTCTATTATGTTATCGGCAAGATGGAGAATGATTTCTGCGTAGTGATCCACGTCTATGATAGAAAACTTCTGTCGCCCGGAACCTACCCTGATATTTTTGCGGCACAAACCTGCCAACAGGGGTAGGGTTGCCCTGTCTCCCTTGCCCAGGATAAAACGGGGCCGCAAAAGAAGGGCGCTTTTGTTTTCTTTTTCCATGGCTTCGCCGATAATGTGCTCCACGTTTACCCTTGATACGGCCAGCGGAGTTTTCGGCTGAAGTGGGGCATCTTCGGTAATTCCCTGGTGCGGACCCTGTCCGTAAACGGACAGGGAGCTGCTGTAGATGATCCCCAACGTGGAGGAGGGCATTTTCTCCACCAGATTTTTGGCATTCTTTTCGTTTTCGGAAAAGCCGCTGCCGTCTTTGTCCACGTTCTTGTTGGCAAGATGCACCACTACATGCGGCTCACGGGGAAAAAGGGAAGAAGGCGGTTCCTGAAGACTTCCTTCCACCACTTCCACTGTTTCTGCCGTTTTGCTGGCATTTAGTCTTGTTTTATCACCCCGTACCAGGGCGGTTATTTGGAAGTTCTCCTGTGGTTTTTCTGCTGCCCGCCTCAACACGGCGCTTCCTACAAAACCTGTAGCGCCCAGCAGCACCAGTCGTAAAGTTTTATTTACCATATAAACGGAATCACCCTTTTTTTGTTTTTACTGTAGGAAGCGTATTCCTCCATGGTTAACAAGACTTTTTCTTCTACCAGTATGCGGTGTACTACTGCGGGAACAAAAACAACAAGGTATACCGCCAGGGTGATCCAGTTAAAAAAGAAAATGACAAAACCCGCGTGGGCCAGCAGCATGCCGGTATAGGAAGGGTGCCTTACCACCCGGTAGGGGCCGTGTTTGACAATTTGCTGGTTGCCGGAAAGGCGAACCCGGTGGGAATAAAACTGACCCAGGGCACGTATGGCGAAAAGGCGTATGCTTATGCCGGCCAACAACAAAACGATTCCGGCTGGCAGCCAATAAGAAGGCACCTCCCAGTAAGTAGGTAAGAGCAGGGCAGAAAAAACAGTAAGGATTCTTCCCAGCACGTAAAACTCGTAAGTTCCCCGGTCCAGGCTGGTGGTTTCCATGGAACTTTCCTGTCTGGCGACTTTTAGTTCAATTATTATCCACAGCACGTAGATCCCCACTACAAAAGCTCCGGCAGCAAGCATAGCCTCTTGCCATATTTCTTTCTGCCAGTGCTGGAATTTTAAGATAGAAAAAAGAACAATAAGGGCCAGGGATAGCAGGGAAAATATTAGTGGGCCTTTTTTTTGTAGTAAATGCTTAGTCATAATGATAACTCCTTTAGTTTGCTTTTATTTTTTGCACTTTATTTTATTTCCCGGGACCGGTTTTTTACTATTTACCAGATGCCCGGGAAGAGGCGCCATTTTACTTTTTCCGCATAACTGCGGTAGTGGTTGGAATGCATCAGCAGGCTGTCTTCCAGTCCGGTTCGGATTATTACTACTATATACCACAGCAGCAGGGCCAAAAGGGACCATGGGTTTAAAAAAACCAGTACCAGGCCGGTGTGTGCAAGCAACGTGCCCAGGTAGGCGGGATGACGCACTGCCCGGTAAGGGCCCTCGGTTATGGGGCTGCCGCTTAATTCTCTAATACGGTGCGTGTATGCTCTGCCCAGGGTTTTTATGGCGTAGGAGCGGAGCATAATCCCGGTTACCATTACTGTTATGCCTATGGCCCCCGCGGGTATAGAAACAACCCCGGTGGTAGTAAATAATACCATTAACAAAAGCAGTTTTACCGCAGCGGAAATTTCCATGGTGTTGTGGTCGTGTGGGGCTTCTTCTTTTTTTAATTCTCCTACGGAAATATTCATTTCCCAGAACACCCAAAGCAAATAAAGGGCAAAAGCAGCACCGCCCATGGCTTGTCCGGAGGTAGTTTTCAGGTTAAAAATACAGTATACAGCCGCCAGGCCGATAACGCACAACCCCAGGACAGTAAGCAGAAGAGGCATGTAAGCCTGTGTTTTTTTATGGTTTGTTTTGGCGTTCATTTTAACCTCCCGGTAGCTTAACTTATTATGAATCTGCCCGGCATGTTTTTTTGAGTGTTTCTCCCTGCTTTCTATACGTTCAAAACCCGGGCAGTTACGATACGCATAGGATAAATTCACTTGCTTTTATGAAGAAAAATCATGGCGAAAAATAAATTTGCGCGGCACTTTATGCAGGGAAAGGCGTTTCCTGCAGAAAGAGAACATTTCTTCCTGGTCTGTACCGGCCTTGTGGTTAAGCAACAGGGTAGCCTGAATATTTTCCCCGTAATAAGGATCCTGGTAAACCGTGGCGCGCACTTTTTTTACGCAAGGATGTAACATAAGTACTTTTTCTACTTCAGTCAAATCTACCATCAGGGCGGACACCTTGGTAAACGGTTGTTTACGACCAGTAAAATTAAGGTGGCCGTCTTCATCCAGGTAACCCAGGTCGCCGGTATAAAAAAGTCCCTCTTGGAAAAACATGTTGGTTTCTTCCGGCCTCTGGTGATACCCGTCGGCTAATGTAGGACCGGAGACGGCTATTTCACCTGTCTGGCCAGCCGGCAATTTTTCTTTGTTTTCGTTCATGATAAAAATGGAAGTTTCCTCAGAAAACGGGACTCCCAGTGTGCCCCGGCGCGGATTTTCTGCAGTGTTACAGGTTATGGGCAGGGTTTCTGTAAGGCCGTAACCCTGCAGGGGCTCTATCCCGGTGTTTTCTAAAACTTTAGCGGACAGCCCGGCATCCAGATAACTACCACCGGAAATAAGAACTGGGCTGGAAGGAAGGTTTATTTTTTTGCCCTTTCGAAGTGCGCGGTAAGCTTCATGGCTTAATTTCCGGAAAAGTTGAGGCACCAGGGTGCTCATGTTTACCTGGTATTGCTCCATCAGCTGTAAGAGGTTTTCATGCTTGATGGAAGGTACCATTACAATTTTACACCCGTAAGACAAGGGAAACAGCAGGGACATGGTCAGGCTGTACACGTAGTGTACCAAAAGTAGGTTTAAATAAACGGCTCCTTTATGGTAGGGTACTGTGTTTTTCAGGCTTTTTAAGCAGCGGTTGTAATGGTCGTATACATGTACTACACCCAGGGGGTACCCTACTCCTTTGTAGGTATAATGGCAGGTTACAGGCTGGTGGTTATCCGGTATTTCCAGGCCTCTCCTCTGGCCAGTTAATTCCGCTGCCCGGATCAATGAAAAAGGTGGGTTGTCTGTAGCTTCTACCGCGGTATTATCGGTTATCACTACAGAATGCAGCTTTTTCAATACCGTAAAGCTGTGGTGCAGGCGGTTAAAGATCTCTCCCGTGGTTATTATCAGGGGAGGGCGTGCGTCCAGCAGAATTTTTTCCAGCTCACATTCTGTCAGGTGGGGGTTTAGCGGTATAGCTATGCCGCCTGCGGAAACAACACCGTAGAATACCCCGGCCAGCTCGGGCCCGGAAGGGAGCAATAGCAAAACCATGCTTCCCTTTTTTTCTTCCAAAGCCCGGTAGCGGCTCTGCCAGGTTTCCGCTTTTTGTAAAAGTTCCTGATAGGTAAAAGATTCACCGGTGCCGTGAACTTCTATAGCTGTTGCCTCCGGCATTTCCAGTGCCGTGGATAAAAATTTGCCTATAAAGCCTTTTTCCCTAAGCTTGTGCTCCATACTTCATTCTCCTGTTGGTATATTTTTATTTTACAGGTTGCGTTGCGACCTGTATGTTTCCGGGTCTACAGCCTGGGCCATTATTGAACTTTCGCCCAGGTAATTATTATCGTCGTAGATCGAGGTTTTTACATTGGCCAAAACCATGTTTCCGGTTTTAACCGGTTGTTCCTCATTCCACAACAGGTGAAGGTTAGCCAGGCGACGTGCCGGTATCCGCAAGCTGGTTTTAAAGGAAAGCAGGTTCATGGGTGTTTGTGTTGGTATATCCATTGCCCGGTGGGCGATCTGCATCAAGAACTGCCTGGTTGTTTCCAGCAGGTAAACCGGCGGATAATATTTTTCCTGTCCTTCTGCCAGGAGGTGCCCTGCAGGTGGTTTTATTAGCCTGCAACGGTAAATACCGGGTTCAGGTGTTTCCATTTGATGGGTGAGAATATTTTCTTCCCGGTGTTTATGCACCAGCTTTTTCTCCGGCAGTGCTGGTGGAATTACACTTGAAGGGGGTGCGTGGTAGCCTTCTCCGGAGTCCAGTGCTACGGTAAAACCCGCTTCACAAATTACCTGGTTTTGAGAAATAATTTTTCCCCGGTAAACAGCCTGCCCGGTTTTGCTTTCTTCCTGGGACAGCTGTACTGTGGAGGCATGGTTTTTTTCACAAAAACGGTGAAAATAGATTTCTACGGCTTTAAAATAACATTTTTGTATTTCCAGTTCGGTAAGCCTGTCCGGCATGGCCAGTTCTATGAGCTGAACTATTGCTTCCAGTAAAAGTATTCCCGGCACATGATCCAGGGGGTGATCAAAAAAGTAAGGGTGGTTTTCGTTAACTACTATCTCGGCCTGGTAGGTTTTGCTTCTTCTGTCAAAATGGGCGGACTGCAGGACGGTATGCAATGGGCTTCTTTTTAATTCAGCAAGCCGGTTGTTTAAATCTACCCCGTAAAGAATCAGGGCTATCCTGCGCTGGTGTTCCAGGTAACTGTGCAGGAGGCTGGCTGCACTGTCTTGCCAGGCCAGGAAGTGTTCCAGTTCGTCTGCCTCTTCTCCGTTGTCCTCTTGGTTTCCGTGGCCTGTTGAAGCAGCTTCAAAACCGGAAGAAAGCTGGCTTTCCCCGGAAAGCTCTTGGCTAAAATCATCAGGGTCTTTATCATTTGCTTGCCCGCTGGGGCCTGGATAATCCTGGCTTTCCTTAAAAGAGGTATCTTCCTGCATGTATTTATCTGCACCTGCTGCTTTTATTATCTCCGGGTTTTCTTCTGTTACTGTAGTTTCTTCTTCTACCGAGTAATCCTGGCTCATGTTTATTTCCAGGGGCATGTCGGGTTTTCCCGGCCTGCACGCGTGACTGGATTTTTTATCTAAAAATACGGTCATTACCAGCCTTGAACCGGACTTTACTTCAATGGCGGCTTTTTGTCCTTCATCCAAAAGCACCCTGGATAAAGCTTCTATGCCTGCAGCTTCTTCCAGGAAGCCGGTAAGTTCCTGGGTTTGCTGCCTGCCGGCTTCCATGCCGTATTCTTCCATGCCGGGACTGCCGCCGTAGTTTGCCGTGGTAGTGTCATCTTGTATCCCCGGCCAGTAGCGTTCGAGCTGGCTTGTTTCACGGGTGTCTATAGAAGAGGGGGATATGCCTGCGGCAGAACAGGCTTTTTCCCACGTGTCTGCTTTCCAGCCCGGTATAATGCCGGTTATTACCGCAAGTATTTTGTTCTGGTCCCGGAGGGCCTGCTCATGGGTTTTAAGGAGATAGACCGCGGCCCCTTCCCCGGGGGGGTACAGGAGCTGGTTGTCCTGTTGAAATTCTTTTTCTCTTAGCCACAAGTCTACCGGGCTTTTAACCAGGGTTCCTGCTCCCAGCAAAAGGTTTTTGCACGATTCTTGTAAAACCAGGGGGGCTTGCATTAAGCTGGACCAGAATATACCGCTTTCCCCGGATAAAAGCTGGTGAAATCCCCGCAGGTTGAAATGCAGCGCGGGAAAACCGGAAAGCATGTTGGGCAGGCTGGAGGCAATCTCTTCAAAAGATACACGCGGGGTGGAGTAGTCCCTGCCGCTTCCGCAGTGGAATAAGGAGAAAAGTTTGCGCGATATTTGCATCGGCATGCTGCCGCCCAGGTTGTTGCAAAATATCACTGCGGTTTGTTCCGATTCTTTTATTTCTTCGTTCCTGCCAGCCAGCAGCTGTACCAGATGGGTAAACAACAGCTGAAAAGCATCAACCCGCTGAAGAAGGTTTGCTCCCATGCGCAGTCCGGAAGCATCTATGGTGAATCTGGAGGGCAAAAAGAAACCGTAAACGTTATCTGCAGACAGTAATTCCCCGGGGTCCAGGTTAAACCTTTCGCGGGGAAAGGAATTCAGGCGCTCCAGGGGTAGGGGCATGTTGTTTTTCTGGGATTTTTCCGCCTTTATTGTTTCTTTCCAGGTCAAGGCATCCAGGGAGTTGCCGAAAGCGGTTTCCAGGTCCACAATGGCCAGGGGAGTAAAACGGTAGTGATCCCCTTCGGTGTCACTGCTCCCGACGGGAAAGATTTGATTGCCTTCTGCCTGGTGCTGAAATGATTCCAGCACCAGGTGGGCGTTGGAGCCCCCAAAGCCGAAAGCGCTGATTCCTATTCTGGCAGGCCTGTTTTCCGGTTCTACGGCTTCTTGCTCCCGCGGCAAATAAAAACTGGTTTCAGGTAGATAGGAGTTTTCTTTTACCGGCAGGTAAGGGGGTATAATTCCCTGGTTTAATATCATAAGGGCCTTGAGTAGTGAAACCATCCCCGCAGCTGCCAGGGTATGGCCAATCAGTGATTTTGAAGTGCCCAGTGGCACCTGCTGCCCATTTTTATTTAAATAAGGCCCAAAAAACTCTTCCATAACTTTTAGTTCGGTCTCGTCTCCTACTACAGTTGCGGTACCGTGCGCTTCTAAGTAATCAAGTTGCGAGGGGTCCAGTTCCCGGTAGGCTCTCTTTAAGGCCAGCCGCTGGCCTTCCGTGCCCGGGGCAAAAATTGAGCGTTCCAGGCCGTCTGCGGATAGCCCCAGCGACCTGATTACTCCCAGGAGGGGACGGTTGGCTTGCCGTGCCCTGGACAGGGGCTCCAGAAGTACTGCGCCTGCCGCTTCTCCCAGGACAAGCCCGGAGGCATCGGCGGAAAAGGGAAGGATGGATCCTTCCCTGGAAAAAGCCAGGAGCCTGGAAAAGCCCAGGAAGATGAATTCCGGCAGGAGCGCATTAAGACCCAGTACAGCAACAGAACTGCACTGCTCACTCTGCAGCATTTTTATTCCTGCGTCTAAAGCGTAGAGGGAAGAAGCGCAGGCATTGTCTACCGAAAGACGCGGGCCTCCCAGTTTGGCGGCGCGGGCTATTTCTCGCACCTGCTTTTCCGGTGAATATACGCTGGAAGGGGAAAAAATGTCCGGTGATTGGGCGCCCGCTTCTTTAAAAAAGCAATTTATATCTTGATTAAGGTAACCCTGATCGCTCCATTCAGTGCCCACTACCAGGCCGGTAGAAGAAGTCTCCAGGCCCGGGCTGCAGTTTTGTATTAGCTGCTGTAACACATGTTTTCCCACTTCCACCTGGCGGCCCCATTCTTCGCTGCCGTGGTTGACGGAAAACGGCCCGGTAAGGGTAAAGGCCTGGTCCATGTATATACGGTTCGGGTTGCCTGGTTCCGGGCTGAAGTATTTTTCCCTTGGAACCCCCCATCTTTTATCCATGGTTTCCAGGGGAGCAACCCTGCAGTTTAATATATTATCCCAGTAATCGTTGATGTTGTTTGCCCCGGGGAATATCCCGGACATGGCTGTAATAGCAATTTCTTTCATGAAAGTTCTCCTTTCTGATTAATGCTTCTATGTATCGGGATTTCCCAGCAAGTGGAGCATGGAGGGGTCACTGTACAATACCAGGTCTTCTGATTTACTGCCGTATTTTAGTTCCCGGTGTAAAAGCTCCATACCGGTTTGGTTGGATATACCGGGGATATTGAAATATGACATGCTTTTTTGAACATCTTTCATCAGGCCAGTTTCGTTCCAGAGGGTCCAGAGCAGGGAACAAACCGGGTAACTGGATTCCCGGTTCCAGTAACGACCTGCTGCGTTTAAAATTTCGTTGGCAGCAGAATAGTCGGGGAGGTTGGGGAGGCCAGTTATAGACGTTATAGAACTGAACAGTATAACGAATTGCAGGGGTTGATATTTTAGAAAACGGTAGAGGTTAAAGACAGAATGAGATTTGGTGCTTATTACTTTCCGGAAAGATTCTACGGTTTTATCGCGCATGGGCTCAATAATTCCGGCACCGTGGATTACGCCGTGTATGTCTCCTTGCTTTTGATTTATATCGCTGATAACGCGATCCAGGCTGGCCGGTTCAGAGGCATCTGCCTGGTAGTAAATAAAGTTTCCCCCGGCGCTTTCTACGCGGTCTTTGGTTTTCCAGATAGACCTCTGCCGTAGCACCAGCTGTTGTTTTTCTTTAAGCACTTCCGGCGGTACTTTCCCCCCTTCGTATTGCTGCTGGAGTTCGTAGAAGATTTTTCTTTTTACCTGGTTATCGTCTTCTATCTCGCGGTACGGCATTTCGGGTATCCAGGGAGTTCTACCCAGGGCGGCTATATGGCACCCGTAGTTCCGGGCCAGGAGGCACCCTGTTTCTGCAGTAATACCGTCTCCCCCGCCGACAAGCAGAAGGAGGGAGTGTGGTCCCAGGTTAACCCTTGGTTTATCGGTATCCTTTAGGGGAGATTTTAGGTATTCTTTTACTGCGGTACGGTCTTTCTTCAGGATCAGCTCGTTTTCTCCGCTGGAAGAAAAAAGTGCTCCAGCCACCCGTGCAAAAGGAATCTGGTTTATTTCTTGTTCCATGGTTACCAGACGGAACTGTATGCCCGACAGGTCATGCCTTAAGGTGCGCAAAACTCCTGCTGCACCCGCGTAAGCAGGGTTGTGGAAGTCGGAAAGGATTACCCCCAGGAAGCCGGGTTTCCGGGATTCCGGATTTTTTGTACATTTTTCCAGTGCCCTGGCCAGAAGAAAAAGGCCGGTAGTATTTTCTTCTACCCGGGAGGACCACTTCTCAAAAGTTTCAGGGAGGCAGTCATCTCCTGAAGCAAGAAATAATAACGGCGGCATATTGCCTTCTTCCCCCTGGCAGGATTCCAGGAAGTTCTTTAAACCGTTGTTATCTTCAAACTCAGTTATTTGTCCTCCCGGATCCGTTTCCCACTTACTGCCTTTTATGATTAATCTTTGAACTTTGATATCCAGACCTTCCAGTGACTGCAGAAAATAATTATATTCCGGCCCTGGAGCTCCCGCTAAAATTACTTTTTCCGGCAGAGTAGAGGCTTCTTCTATCTGGACGGTTTTTTCTGTGGGCACAAAACGTTGTATACCCGGGGTCTCCTGATGAAATCCGGAATGTATTCCGGGATCATCTGCTTTTTCCGGGGAATCTGCCGGCGCTTTTTGAGACTGTAAATTACTGCTGTTTGTAGAGCTTAATTTGCTGTCCAGCACCCGGTGAAATTCTTTAAGGCCCGGTTTGTGAGAGGCGGGGCGCTCGCGGGTGGAGCTATTTTCAGCTTTTTCCGTTTTTTCCGTTTTGGCTTCTTTGGGCAGCACTACCTTTTCCAAAATATTCCGCAACTCCACCAGGTTTCGAGCGTTGATCAGTTCACGCCCGGCTATTTTAAAACCGGGAAAATCCTGCAATGCTTTTTCTATAATCTCTTCCATTTCAAATACGCTAATATGGAAATTTTCCCAAAGCTCCAGCTCTTCATTAACATCTGTATCCTCCCGGCCCAGGTATCCGGCTATATGTTTTTTCACCCTGTTTAAAAACTTTTCTGCGGAATTGTTGGAGTTGTCTTGCACGGTTTCCCCTGTTTTAATAGCATTTGTATTATTTTGCCCTGCCGGTATTTCCGGCTGTTTTTCTTTATCCTTATTCACTTCTTTTGATTCAGTGGTCTTGCCGGCAAGGGCCAGGAAGTCGCCAAGGGTGCGGATTTTTCCCATGTTATCAAAAAGCGACTCCGATTCCGGGAATACTTTAATCATGCGGGTGGCGATTTCCATCATGGTCAGCGAGTTCAGTCCCAGGTCTTCTTCGAAGCGGGTTTCGTGGTGCAGCATATCTTCCGGCACCCCGGTTACCTGGGCTATTTCTTTTTTAACCCATTTTTCCAGATCTCCGCCTTCCCGTGAGGCCGGTTTATGTTGTTTCTCTTCTTCCCGGGAAGCGGTATCAGGCCTGGCAGTAGTATCGGCTTCCATGGTTTTGCTTTCAGGATCCGTAGTTTTTGCCAGGGCGGTAGAAAGAAAATCGCCAATGGTGCGGATATTTCCCATGTGGTCAAAAACTTTATCCAGTTCTTCCGGGAATACTTTAATCATGCGGGTGGCGATTTCCATCATGGTCAGCGAGTTCAGTCCCAGGTCTTCTTCGAAGCGGGTTTCGTGGTGCAGCATATTTTCCGGCACCCCGGTTACCTGGGCTATTTCTTTTTTAAGCTCTTCTTCCAGGTCGAAGCCCGGTTGCTGGTCTTGCCGGTTATTTTCTATCTCTTCTGATCCGGCGGTGCTATCCGGCATAATTTCCCGGGTAACCGGTTTGGTTTTGTTTGCTTCCCCGTTTTCTTTTATTGTTTCTGCGCTGTCGATTTCACTTACTATATTAGATAGGCCGGTTTCGTGGGTGTGGAGAATATCGTGCAGTATCCTGGTATTGGTTTCGATTACCTTTTCCATTAAATTCAAACGTTCTTCTTCGGAAAGATTTTCTCCTACCCTTTCGATCATTTTTTCTTGTTTTTTGAAAAAAGCTTCTACTGCCGACTGGTTGGCCGTATAAAAGTCCTGTATATATCTTTGCTTGGAGGAGCTGATACTGCTTTTTGCCCCGTCTGATGATTCAATATCTGCATCTGTATCTGCATCTGTGCCAGCAGTTTCCTGCTCCTTTACTTCCACGGGGCGAAAAACAGCAGGGTTAAAAAAGATTTCCTTGTTTATAGGCACTCCGTGGCTGGCCAGCCTTCCCAGCAGGTGCACCATATGTTCCCTTCCGTTCTGTGATTGGGGATCACAGGGTAAAACCAGGTGCGGCCTGTCTTTGAAAATACGGTTGCAAAGGTTGGTTAATACTTTACCGGGCCCTGTTTCCAGGAATATTCTGGCTCCATCCCGGTACATGTTTTGACATAACTTTTCCCAGTGAACCGGTTCAACTATTTGACGGTTAAGCAGGTTTATTATTTCTTCGGGTTCGAAGCTATAAGGTTCGGCGGTAACGTTGCTGTAAACAGGAAGAGAGCTGGAAACGTCCGCGTTTTCCTTATTCATCAGGTACTTGTATAAAACATTTTTCCAGCGTTCACTGATAGGCAACATTAACCGGGAATGAAAAGCACAAGGGGTATTAAGCGGGGCGGCCCGTATGCCCTGGTTTACACAGATAATTGCTGCCTCCTGTATGGCTTTAGTTTCCCCGGAAATTACTACCTGGTTGGGGGCGTTAATATTAGAAACTTCAAGGTGGCCGTTTACCTGTGAGGTTATTTGTTCTGCAATTTCCGGTGTGGTTTGCAAGGCCAGCATGGTACCTGGCTGTTTCTGCCCTGCTTCTTTTTGCAGTTCCCCTCTTTCCCGGCTTAATCCAAACAAGGTGTTTAAATCAAAGGCCCCGCTGTAACATAGCGCAGTCAGCTCCCCATAGCTGTGCCCCGCAGTGTAGAACGGTTTTAACCCGTAAGTTTCAAGCGTGCGGGCCAGGGCTAAAGAGACGAGCCCTAAAGCCGGCTGAGAATTTTCCGGTTCCTGCAGGTTTTTTTTGTAGTTCTGTCCGGGATGGCGATAAATTATTTCCTGCAGCGATTCGTCGTAAAGCGAAAGCCAGCTATCTTCTATTTCGTGCAGGTGGCTAGAAAATTTTGGCATGTAATGTCTTAAAGAATCCAGCATCCCTGTATACTGGCTTCCCTGGCCGGGAAAAATAAAAGCAAAAGAAGCAGGCCCAAACGGCTCTGCCTCAAAGTATATCCCTTTGGAATCGTTAATAGAAGTCTGGTTAATACTTAAGTAATAATCTGCCAGCTCAAGTTTTTGGAACAAATCTTCTGCACTGGAGTAAACAATGCCCAGGGTTAATTTTTCTTGTTTTTGGGGATTCCCCGCGAACTGTTTTTCCTGTATGACCTGCTTTACCCGGGTTTTTATATTCTCTACCGTTTCCCCGGTGATACATAATAAAGATTCACTCATAGATTGCCTGCCTCACAATATAGTTTAAAATAATTAAATTTGAATTATCAAACCAATAAATAACATAAAGGTTGTGAACATTTTTGTCAACAGATTGCCTTTATTTTTATATATTACGAATAGTAAGAAAAATGTTAACATGAAAAATAAATAAAATCCCCGCCATTTCGACATTTATTATCGCATTTATTTTGATATGTATAGTATTGCCTGGCAGTAGTTAAAAGTTGTCTGCTTTTTGTTTTAATTATTGTTTCAGGCAGCAGCATGTGATAAAATACTTTTGTAGTTTAAAAACAATTTAACCAGCATTACTGGGAGGGTAGTCAATGGCCAGGGTTTGTGAAATTTGTGGCAAAAACAAGGATACGGGGTTCCAGGTAAGCCACTCTAACATCAAGACTAAGAGGAAATGGAGAGCCAATATACAGAGAGTAAAAGTGGAAGTTAAAAAGGGCCTGAACCGGCGAATAAATGTTTGTACTCGATGCTTGAAAAAAGGCAAAGTAAAAAGAGCGGTAAGCTAGCCCTTGATTAGTTACCGCTGTCAATTTATTTAATTTTGGATCCGTAATTTTGGATCCGTTAAGTGAAGTTCAAAAAGCGCAGAATGCGCTTTTTTTTTTACTCTTTGGCCAACAGGCTTACAATGCTTCTTAATAAATTACCAACAAATCCGGGTACTTTGATAGCATAAAATTTCATTAATACTCCCTCCTTAATATTAAGATATTCTTAAGGGCTACCAGTAATAACGATCAAATACATAAAGCTGCCACCCGATCCAGATAAGCAGTATTCCCAGGAGCAGTGGCCAGAGGTACATGGGAACAGTTCGAACAATTAAAACGGTTCCACCGACCGCCAGCATTATACCGCCGCCTCTCCTGGCTGTGTTACCCATTTTGCGGGCTGTCATGTTATCCCGCCCCTTTCAGGTAAAAGTTTTTTACCTGTTACGCTTTATTGTATTCGCGGTATAGGGTTAAAGTGAAAAAATGTGGGCAGGTGCTCAAAACTTTTCGACAAAATAAATGATATCATGACAAATTTGTAAAAAAATTTTTAAGAATGCAGGATTTCATTAAAATAAAAAGAATAATTTTATAAAGGTGATTCACCAGCGCGGGGGTGTATAAATGCGATATATGAGTTTGAAAAATAAACTAGTAGCCTTGTTTTTAATAATTGGCCTGGTTCCGGTTATTGTTGTAGGTATATTTAGCTATAGAAATGCCAGTGAAAATATACGGGAAAACGTACATAATTCCGTGGAGATGTATTCTATATTTATTGACGAGGATTTAAGAGAATATTTTTTGGACCGGGAAGCGCATATCAGCAGTTTTTCTTATCTTCCAGATGTTTATGAAAGTATGAACCTGCTGGATGAATTAAACTGGGATACAGAGTCTGAAGAATGGGAGCAGCGAGTGGAAGAATTGGATGAATACCTGCCCCGTTTTGCCCACGAAAACCGGTACGGCATGGTGTTTTTACTTAGCCCCGAAGGTGAAGTGGTCTACAGCACCGAAGAGGAATTAACGGGAGCAGACTTTTCCGGGGAAGATTACCACCAATCGGCCATAAGAGGCCATGATTCCTGGTCATCTTTATTTTATTGCGATATTGTTGGGGATAATGCCATGATTATTTCCTCCCCTGTAAGAAGTGAAGGAGATTCCGGGGAGGTAACCGGTTCGTTTAACGTTTATTTTCCCCAGGATATGCTTGATCAGGCCATTCACTCAGAACTGGAAGGCCTTGGCGAGACAGCCAATGCTTTTCTGGTAAATAAAGAAGGAAAGCTGCTTACCAATATGAGGTACGGGGAATACCAAGAAGGGGCTGCGCTGCACGAAAATATAGAAACCAGGGCTGTGGAGGCCCTTACCTCCCCAATAAGTATAAATGACTTTGAATACGGTGAGCAAATAGAGTATAAAAACCATGCCGGAGAAGACTTTTTGGGAGCTTTGAAGGTAACTCAGCTGGGTGATCAAACAGTGGGGCTGGTGGTAGAAATAAGCCAGGACGAAGTTTTTGCGGGCCTGGATAGCATGCAAAATATTTCTATGATAGTGGTAGCGGTAACCGCTGTAGCTATAATTATTGCTTCTACACTGTTTGCGGGGGGTATAATAAAACCCATATATGCCTTAAAGGAAAAGCTGGATGAGCTTGCTACCAGGGGAGGGGACCTAACCACCCACATAGAGGTAAATGCCAGCAGTGAAATAAATTCTATGGCAGATGGTATTAACAAGATGATCAGTGCCGTGCGGGATATAATCAAGCAGGTAGTCGAGTCTGCTACCGGGGTGGACGAATCCAGTAGCGAGGTTTCTTCGACGATGGAGGATACTTCTGCATCACTGGAAGAGGTTACGGCTACTGCCGGGGAGTTTGCTGAAAACGCTCAAAAGTTGAGCAGTTCTTCTCAGCAGATGGCTGAAAACAGCAACCATATAACTGAAAAGGTAGAAGAAGGAAGCAAGGTAATAAAAGACGCCATAACCCAGATGGCAACCATAAGTGAACGGATTACCCAGCTACAGGAAGTAATAAGCAGGAGCAACCAGCGTTCCCAGGAGATAGAGAAGACCTTGAACCTGATTTCGGAAATAGCTGACCAGACCAATTTACTTTCACTTAACGCTGCTATTGAAGCTGCGCGTGCCGGTGAGCAGGGGAAAGGCTTTTCGGTAGTAGCGGATGAAGTCCGGAAATTGGCCGACCATTCTGCCAATGCTGCTTCGGAGATTGGGGGGCTTATTGAAACCTCCCGCAAAGAAAGCAACGAAGCTCTTGAAAATATGAAGCGGGGAGTGGAAGAAGCGGGCAGGGGTACCCAGGTTATTCAAGACACCAGTGCTGTATTTGAAAGTATCCATAACGATATTCAGGAATTGAAAGAAGCTATTGAAGAAACTGCTTCTGCGGCTGAGGAAATTAGCTCGGGCAGCGAAGAGTTAGCGGCTTCTATTGAAGAAATTTCCACTACTACCGAGGAAGTAAATGCTTCCACACAGGAAATGAAGCAAACTTCTTATAAACTTATCGAGGATTTAAGTCGCTTCAAATATTAATTAACTGTTGCTCAAGTTTATAGCCTGCTGTTTGTGTGTTGGATAGGTTTTATTGTTTTTTCTATCATTTTTTTTCTATCATTTTTTTTCTATCATCGTTTCGTTTTCCCTTTGGATATATTTCTTATAACGCTCAGGCACCCTTGATTTTTACCATTTGTACAACATCTAGCTCCAAGGTTTTATGCACGGCATTATTGCATCACTGGCGCGGGTTATTAAAGTTAAAAATATTTTATAGGAGGGAGAAAAATGAAGTGCGGGCTTGTTATCGGGGTGTTGTTGTCGGTTTCCATACTGCTTTTTGCCGGTTGTGATGCTGATGATGAAGATGTAGATATGGATTTTGACGGGAGCATAGAAATTGGAGTTATAGGCCCCATGGAAGAACTGCAGGGCAGGCAGCACTGGAGTGGGGCACTACTGGCCAAGGAGGAGATCAATGAGGCCGGTGGCGTTCAGGTGGGAGAGGAAAGGTATAAAATAGAGTTAAAAGAGTACGATAGCAAAGAGACGGTAGATCCGGCACATGCAAAAGAAGTTGCTGAAGAAGCATCCCGGGAACTGGATTACCTGGTAGGAGGTTTTCGAACGGAAGCCGTACGCGAAATGACAGAAGTAGCAGTGGAAAACGAGACTGTTTTTATGATTTGCGGAGCGGCTGATGATGATCTGCTTGCGGGGAGAGTAGATAAAGACTACGAAACCTGGAAATACCTGTTCAGGGTGTCGCCGATTCGGTCGAGTTATCTTGCAAAAACCTCCATGCTCCACCTGGGACACGTAGTGGAGATATTCCGGGAAGAGTACGATATTGATGAACCCCGTGTGGCAATTTTGCGTGAAGATCTGGATTGGAACGAAGACCTGGCTTTGATGGTGCAACAGCATATTGAAACCCCTGTGGAAGAAGGCGGGCTGGGAGCACAATGGGTTGGTACAGAGGCACCTTCGGCGGCGGCTACGGATATCACCAGGGAGCTGGAAAACATTGAGTTTGAAGAGCCGCATGTAATTTATACTGCTGTTTCTGGCCCGTTGGGTGAAGTCTACGGGCAGAATTACAAAGAACTGGAAATACCGGCGGCAAGCGTGGGGATCCTGGTAGAAGCCCAAAGTTCTGATTTTATTGACAAAACCGGTGGAGATTATATCGCTACCGTAGATTTTTACGGCCCCGTAGAGATAACTCCGCAAACTATGGACTTTTACGAGTCTTTTGAAAACCGCTTTGGAGAAAAACCAATATACAACGCCGGCACTTATGATGCCGTGCATATAATTAAGGAAGCTATAGAAGAAACAGGGGATGCCCAAGACATGGATTCTGTTGTAGAAGCTATAAGCCGGGTAGAAAGTGAAGCTGCAATTGGAAATATCGATTTTGATGAGACTCACGACCTCAAATGGGGGCCTGAAGGCGTAACCGGGGTAGGTATCCAGTGGCAGGGAGGCGAAGTAAAGGGATTTTGGCCTTACGAGTGGCAGCCGGATCCGGAAGAACAGCCGGAGCTGGAAATAACCTACGAAGGCGCTGTGCCTTACAAAATAGCACCCTGGGTTGATGAGTACTGGCGGTAACCGTTAAGCACTGCTACTTTAAAAACAAAAAAACAAAACAACAAAATAACTAAACAACAAAAAAACAAAAAATAACATATTCACCATATATCACCTTCTTTCGCGCGAGGAAAACAATTCTAAGTATATAGTTTTGGTACGGAGAAAAACTATAAGCGAAAGGAGGTGAAAAAGAGATGCCAGCAAGGAATAATAATCGTATTTTGGTAAGGGATGCACGTCAGGCACTGGATAATTTCAAGTATGAAATAGCCAATGAACTGGGACTGAATTATAATGGCGACCTGGGTGAACTTACTTCTCGTCAAAACGGCTACGTAGGTGGATACATGGTAAAAAGGATGATCAACCAGGCGGAAAACCAGTTGGCTGGTCAACCTAATAACCAGCAAAACATGAGCCAGTAAAACAGAAATGGGTTTAATAATTTAAAGGGCTGCCTCGACGGAGGCAGCCCTTTAAATTTATTGTTTTTGCAGATTATAGTGCGGAGGAAATTGAAATATATGATAAAAAAAAGCCGCAGGATTGACCTGCGGCTAAAGTCACCGGTCAAACGGTGACTGGGAGAGGAGAAACCGGAGGAAGAGCTTATGGGGAATGTTGGTTTCGTTATTATTATGGTATGATTAATATTTATTTATACTTGCTTTTTTTAAAAAAATATTGTAGAAGGAGATTGTAAGAGGAAGTTAATAAAAGAAAGAATAAAATGCGGGGGTGAACGGTTGCGCATTGTAGGGGGCTTTGGGAAATCTATAAAATTGAGATCGCCCGGCGGCAGGATGGTTCGACCTACTTCCGACAAAGTAAGGGAAGCCCTTTTTAATATCCTGGGGAACCGGGTTGATTCTAAATTATTTGTAGATGGATTTGCAGGAAGTGGTGCCGTGGGTATCGAAGCAATAAGCAGGGGTGTTAAAAAGTGTTTTTTTATTGAAAAAAACAGGTGGTGTGTGAACATCATAAAGCATAATCTGCAAAAAACAAAAGCTGCAAATAATGCGGAGGTACTGCATACAGATATTTTTAAAGGTTTGAGAAAAGTGGTTGAGACAGGACCGGTAGATTTTATATTTTTAGATCCTCCTTATAACAGTTCCCTGGTTGTCCCGGTTTGTCAGGCAATATTAGAAAGGGAATTATTAAAGAAGGAGGGAATTTTAATACTGGAGCATGATAGTAAAAAGAAAATAGAAATGGAGCGCTGGGAACCGATAGACTGGCGGAAATACGGGAACACGGCATTGTCTTTCTGGAAACAGGAGTTGACTTAAATTTTTATTTTAACGGGAGGGGTAATATGGTAAGGGCTATATATCCGGGTAGTTTTGATCCGCCGACTAACGGTCATCAGGATATAATTAAAAGAGCAAGCGAAATTTTTGATCAATTAACTGTGGCTGTTTTGGAGAACCCCAGGAAAGATGCACTGTTTAGCCATGAGGAAAGGGCGGAGATGCTGGAAAAAATTTGTGCTCCCTACGACAACGTAGAAGTAGATTATTTTCGGGGCCTTCTTATTGAATACGCTAACCGCAAGGATGCGCGGATAATTATTAAGGGGCTGCGGGCCATGTCAGATTTTGAGTTTGAATTTCAGATGGCCCTGGTTAACCGGAAACTTGATTCGCGTATAGAAACAGTGTTTATGATGACCAACAGCAAATATTCGTATTTGAGCTCCAGTATAGTAAAAGAGATTGCCAGTTTCGGGGGTGATATCCGTCCACTGGTTCCCCCTAAAATATACGAGATTATAATCAAGAAAGTGCCGCAGCAGTAAAATTATTTTGTGGTACGCCCGGCGATTACGGGAAGTATATTTTTAGTAAAATAAACCAGTATAGACAGGATTGCCATAACCCCCAGGAAAACAATCATCTGGTATGTTATAAATGTTGTTCTGGCCCACCAGAAGGAGAACTCTGAGGCGGGAATCATCTGGTAAAGCACAGGCAGGGAGATGTTTTGCTGCGAATAAGGGAGAATTTGGAGCAAAGCATAAGTGTAAAAACCTGCTAAAATTGCGTGTATACACCTGGCCCATATATAAGGGATTATGCTGATATCGGTGTCGCTTACTATGCTGGCTACCTGGGCGTGCACGGATAAACCGCTCCAGGCAATTATAAACCCGGTTACTATTAGTATGTCTTGAAGTGGGGCGGAAGCAGATGCAGCGTATTGACAGCCCAGGTCAATTTCCAGTAGCCCACTGAAAATTGCGGGCGCCAGGCTTACATCCAGGCTCAGGGGGGTCATTAATACAGAAATTGCCCCGGTAAAAATGTCAACTATCCCGATAACGCCAAGAATACGGATTATTACGGAAAATAAAATAATAAATCCCCCTATAAGCAGAAGGGTTTGCAGTGATTTATGGATGGCATCTCCCATTAACTGTCCAAAGGGCCTGCCGTCTTTTTTTCGTGCTTCAATTAAAGCATTTACGGCCCTGTTTAAGAGGCTATCTTTCATCGGATGACGGGACGGGGCCGGGGTTTTATCGCGCCGGTAAAAACGCATCAGGAACCCAATGCTTAAGGTTGACAGGTAGTGTGCAGCAGCTATGGTTAAGCCTGCACCGGGTAAGCCTATCATGCCTACAGCTACGGCACCAAACATGAAGAGGGGATCGGCGGTGTTAACAAAACTCACCAGCCTTTCCGCTTCAATTTTGCTTAGCATTTTTTTCCGCCTCATATCGGCGGTGATTATTGCTCCCAGCGGGAAACCGGAAGCAAGGCCCATGGCCAGGACAAAAGAGCCTACGCCGGGGACATTAAAAAGGGGGCGCATAACGGGTTCCAGGAACACCCCCATCATGTTTACAGCACCCAGGCCGATCAACACCTGGGCCATTATAAAAAAGGGGAGCAAAGCCGGGAAAACAATATTCCACCATATATCCAGGCCGCTGACTGATGCCTCAAAAGCTTTTTGGGGGTAAAGCACCATGGAAACCGCGACTGTAATGGACATAAATGCTAGAAGAAAAGTTCCCGGAGCACCGGAGTTTTTGTTTTTTAATAGTAATCCCAGCCTGTAGGCAATATATATTATAAAAGACAATAAAATTACTGCCCATATTAATTTCATTACTATCTTCTCCCGGGAAGGATTGTAGAATTGCTACATTACATGTATAGTAGATAATTACCGGTAGTAGACCATTTTAATAGCAAAGGGCAAAGCATAAAAGCACGAGTGGTTACTTCAGGTGAAATTCAATTAAAAACTGCCTTGTCCCGCGTTGTCCTGTGTTGTCCAGAAGAAAAAATAACGGCCGGGAGTGGTAAAGCGATGATTAAATTTTTAATATTATTTACTGTAGTCCCATTGCTTGAACTATGGCTGCTGTTGGAAGTAGGAAGAGTAATCGGCACCCTGCCCACGGTGTTTTTGGTAGCAGCCACAGGGTTTTTTGGAGTTTTATTGATGAAAAGCCAGGGTGCAATTACCCTGCGGCGTATTGGGAACGAACTTGACAGCGGGGCCATTCCCGCCGACAGCCTTTTTGACGGCCTTCTGATTTTACTGGGAGGGGCTTTTTTGCTTACTCCCGGCCTGGTTACTGACCTCCTGGGGTTTTTGTTTATTATACCTTTTACCAGGAAGGTAGTTAAAAAAATAGCAAAAAAAGTTCTTCAGAAAATGATTGCCGGAGGGTATGTTCACATTCGGCGGTGGTAAGAACTAAAGATACTACCCGGCTTTTTATCAGTAAGGCCCTGTTTTTTGTAATTATTAGTGGTATCATTGAGATAGAATATATAACGGTGGTGGAATAAGTATGAGTTGTAAAACTGCAACAGGATTGGCCCTGGGAGCGGGCCTTTCCAGGGGTTTTGCTCACATTGGTGTATTTAAAGTATTGGCCCGGGAAGGAATAAGTATAGATTATATGGCAGGGGCCAGCATGGGGAGTGCAATGGGGGCGTTATACGCAAGTGGTCTAAAACTCTCGGTTTTGGAAAAGCTGGCACTGAGAATAAACAGGAAACACTGGATAGATTATACCATGTCCGGGAAAGGATTTGTTTCCGGGGAAAGGTTGGAGAACCTGATAGGTTTACTTACCCGGCACTGTAATATCGAAGATCTGGCTTCCCCCCTCCATGTGGTGGCTACTGATCTTAATAAAGGCAGGAGGGTGGTATTTAAAAAAGGTTACCTGGCCAGGGCGGTAAGGGCCTCTTGCTCCATGCCCGGCATTTTTTTGCCTGTGCAGGAAGGGGATAAACTCCTGGTAGACGGCGGCGTACTGGAAAGGGTGCCTGTGAAAGAAGTTAAACGTATGGGAGCCGATATTGTAGTGGCCGTTGATGTTTCCGCAGGGATGGAAGAATACGAGATTAAGAATGTATTCGATGTTATTTCCAAAACAATTGATATAATGTCTAAAGAGCTGTCCAGCTATCGCATAAAAAGCGCAGATGTGGTTGTTGCCCCTGATTTGAAGGATATATCTCCTTCCGACTTTACCCGGGTTGAAGAGACTATTAAGAGAGGGGAGGAGGCGGCAGAAGATGTAATACCGAAGTTAAAGAAGATTATTAAGGAAAGAGAAAGAGGAGGTAAAAATTGCGAAAAGGTTTAATAGATTTTATTAAAAACCCGTTGGTTATTATAGCCGTGCTTTTGATTATCAGTTTTTTCATTCCTACTCCGTTTGTGATGGTAAGCCCCGGTATGTCCCAGCAGTTAGACCGTATGGTTAATATAGAAGAAACAGCGGGGCAGGCCAGTGGCTCATTTCAGCTGGTAACCATAAAACAGCAGCAGGGTATCGGGGTGCCTTTTTTGCTGTATGGTGCATTTCACCCT
>PWGO01000121.1 GCA_003554525.1 Syntrophomonadaceae bacterium
AAGGGAGGGAGGAAGGAAGGAAGGAAGGAAGGAAGGAAGGACAGGATCTTCTCCTCGGTCTCCTGGCGCTGGATGTCAGCAGCTGTATATAAGATGAGTTTGCTCTCTCGAGTGTAGTTGGTTTGCCAGACACCTAGAAAGGCAGAGTATGAGTTGCAAAAGGAGATTGTTTCGACAATGCTTGTATGGATCTTTCTTTGCTACTTTAAAAAAAGAACTGGTGCACAGGAAAAGCTTTAAAACCAGGGAAGAGGCCAAACTGGCCATAATAGAGTATATTATCAGGTATAATCCCAAAAGATTACATAGCAGCTTGGACGATATGCCACCAATGGAATATGAGAGTTATTACATGGATCTTCAAAATCTATTAGTTGCCTGATTCAAATTCTAAGGGAAAAGGAGAAAAAAAGCATTTATACGTGTCCGGCTGGCTTATAGCACTCCAGGATTAGGTGATCGATTGATTCCGGAATACGCACACAAGACCTGACCCCTTATTTTCCTAAGTAATATAAAAAAGTTATATTTCAAGACCTGACCCCTTGTTTTTCTAAAAAGGGCTACTCCTTCTCTTAAAGAGCAGCCCTTTTATGCTTATTATACTTTTGTTTACCCTTAAATCCTTTAAGCAAACGCTTCCGGAACCTGTTTTAAGGTGGCATAGTTGAACACCGGACCGTCCTTGCACACGTAGAGAGGGCCGGCATTACAGCGTCCGCATTTGCCTATACCGCATTTCATGCGGTTTTCCAGCGTAGTATAGATCTGCTCGTCTTCAAACCCGAGCTTTTTCAGGTTTTCTAAAACAAATTTGATCATTATTGGCGGACCGCAGGTTATAGCAATAGTGTTTTCCGGGGAAGGATTAACTTCCATCAGGAGAGTAGGAACAAAACCTACAAAATGGGACCATCCTTCCTCTTCGATGTCTATGGAAAGGTGGCAGGAAGATACTTCCTGGCATTCCCGCAAATCTTCCAGTTCCTGTTTGAAACAGAGATCATTGGTGGTGCGAGCCCCGTAAATAACAGTTAAATCCTGGTAGTCGTTGATATTGGCTCTTACGTATTCCACTATGGGGCGCAAGGGAGCCTGCCCAATGCCGCCACCTATAGTTAGTATCTTTTTGCCTTTCCACTCTTCCAGTGGAAAGTTGTTGCCGTACGGTCCTCTTACCGTCATGGAATCTCCCGGCTCCAACTGGTGCAGGGCCTGGGTGACTTTACCCATGCGCATTACCGAGAAGCGCAGGAATTTGCCTTCGGTGGGAGATGAGGAAATAGAAATCATGCTCTCCCCCACACCCAGGACCCCAATCATGGCACACTGACCCGGAAGATGCTCCCAAGACTCTTTAACTTCCTCATCCTCAAAGACCACCCGGAACGTCTTGATAGCTCTTTCCCCATGGGTTTCGTACCAGGTGTCTTCTACTTTAGCCATGTGCGGTATATAGGGATTCTCTTTATTACTCATAGCTCCTCCTTAACCCGTGATAGTATGTCCAGAATATCTATATTTACGGGGCAGCTGGTAATGCACCTGCCGCACCCTACACAGGCTATTTTGTCAAACTTTTCCACGTAATAGCGGTACTTGTGACTGATCCGGTTGCGGGTCCTTTCTTTCCTGGAAGGACGGGGATTATGGCCTGAAGTGTGCAGGGTATATTCCCCGAACATGCAGGAATCCCACATCCGGCATCGGCGCCCGTCAAACCCTTCCACCTCATCTTGTATGTCGAAGCAGTGACAGGTAGGGCAAAGGAAAGTGCAGGCACCACATCCCAGGCAAGCCCGGGATACTTCGTCCCACAGGGGAGCTTCCCATCCTTCTTCCAGCTTTTCACGAATACCTTCCGTATCTATACTCCGTTTTATTTTGCCTTCTGCTTCTTTGATTATTTCTTCTGCCTGGCTACCCTCACCGGATGCATCTTCAAGTGCACTTTCAGCATCTCCCAGGATGCGGCTTCCTTTATCCGTGACACTGCGAAGGTAATACTTGTCTCCCAGGTCGACCATTAATACGTCCAATCCCTGGGTGGAACCAGGGCTGCCGTCCAGGGAGGTGCAGAAGCAGTTCACAAACGGCTCATTGCAGGCCAGCCCGATCACTGCAGTTTTATTCCGGTTTTCCAGGTAATAGGGGTCATCTTCATCCCATTGAAAAACGCGGTCCACTATGTCCATGGCCCGGGCGTCACAGGGCCGTGCTCCCAATACCACTTTTTCTTTTTTCTCTTCCGGCAGGGAAGTTTCTTTATCCCCTACCTGGTACAGAAACATGGTTTCCGTCTGGGGAAGCACCACGGCCTTGGGCGGCACACTGCTGTAGGCATATTCTTCCAGGCCCGCATCAACATCTCCAGAGTAAGGAGCAAACTTGTATATGGGACCATCTTTTACGGGAAACCACAGCTCACGGGCATCTGCCAGAGCCTGGACAAAACTCGACCAATTAGCTTTCTGTAAGACCTTTTCTGACATTTTCACCCACCTCTAGAGAATGAAGTCTTCCTGGTCCTGAGGATTGTAACTGGCCTGGAACGGTACTCCTTCAGGATCCGTGCCGGGTTCAAACTCGTATTTTTCCCGGACTTCCTTAACCAGTTTTTGATTTATTTTCCCCAGGGGGATGCCCGCCGGGCAAACCCTTTCGCATGCACCGCAACTGACACAGCGCCCTACCAGGTGAAAGGCGCGGGCAATATGAAACGCGGTATTTTCACTGTAGTTATTGGAACGGTATATCCAGGTCGGGTTAAGCCGGTCCAGGATGCAGTCTTCGCAGTAACACATGGGACAAGCATTCCGACAGGCATAACAGCGAATACACCGCTCAAACTCTTTCTCCCAAAAATCCCATCTTTTATCAAAAGATGCATTTTCCAATTCTTCCACACCCGGGTGACTTTCTTCGGCCCAGGGTTCTACTTTCTCACCCAGGGTTTCGTCGGCTTCTACCGGATTGGGATACCGACAGACCAGGCAGTGGTCATCCAAAACCTCTTCCCGGGGTATCTCTTTCTTTTCACCTGATACGTTCAACACGATCTTATCCTCTTTCCATTCCGCATCTGCTACTTCATTATCTTCCGGATAGCTGTCTTTTAATTTGCGCAGATCCACTACCCCGCGACAGGGAAGGCCTAAGAGCACTACCTGTTCCCTGTCCACGCCTCTCTCCGTTAAAAGCTGCACCACGGCCCTGCTATCACAGCCCCTGACCAGCAGGGCCGTTTTGCGACGATCAGGCTCCTGTCCCTTGGGAAGGGGCAGCTTTTCGGCCAGAGTCAGGGAGGTTGCCAAATTAGTGTTACACAGGGGAGAATAAACCAGCTCTTCGGCATCCTCGGGTGCTTCAACCCAGTACGGTGTTACCCGGTACCCGAAAGTCCCCTTGCGCCATCCTATCAGGTGCTTTACATCTTCCCGGGAGACAATCTCCTTAGCCTTCTTACGTATTGTTTCCAAATCAACCAAGCCATTCTCCCCCCTACCAGTTTATCTTTTCCCGTTTGAATTGTTCAAAAGGACCTATTTCGCTGACTTCATCCACTACTTTTTCCACTACTTCTTTCCACTTACCGCCTTCAGAGGCGGATACCCAGCTCATGTGAAAACGCCGGGAATCCACCCCGAGGTATTCCAGCAGATCTTTCATTAGTCTAAACCTGCGCCGGGCGTACATGTTGCCTTCCATATAGTGGCAATCGCCGGGATGGCAACCGGAGACCAGCACACCGTCTGCTCCCTGCTGCAGGGCGTTTAATACGAAAAGCGGGTTAATCCTTCCCGTGCACATAACCCTTATAACTTTTAAGTTGGCGGGATAATGAGTACGGCTGGTACCGGCCAGGTCCGCTCCGGCATAGGAACACCAGTTACATAAAAACGCTACGATATTGGGTTCGAATTGTTCGCTCATGACTTAACCCCCAATGCAGCTATTTGCGGCATGATCTGGCTATCCCTGAAAGAACGCGGCTGTATGGAATTGGACAGACAAGCTGCCGAGCAGGTTCCACAGCCTTTACACAGGGCTTCGTTAACTTCCGCCACGTTGACCTCATGCCCAAACCAGTTTATTGTCTTTAATTCAATGGCACTGTAGGGACATACCTCAGTGCAGAATCCGCATCCCCGGCAGGTAGCCTCATTTACTTCCGCGGTCTGGGCTTCTACTTTAACCTTGCCGCGGGAAAGCGGTATCATGGCCGAAGCCGCGGCTCCTTTAGCCTGGGCCACGGTATCCGGGATATCCTTGGGTCCTTGCGCACACCCGGCCAGGAATACTCCGTCCGTGGAAGTATCCACCGGGTAAAGCTTGGGATGTGCTTCCATGAAAAACCGGTCGGAAGTCTGGGACAGGCGAAGAAGATCTATTACCCCGCGTGCATCCTGCCTGGGCTCCAGCCCTACTGCCAGGACCACCAGGTCCGCCTCGTCTTCCCGGGGCGTAGCCGTCAGGGTATCTTCTACTTTGACGATCAGCTTATCGTCCTTCTTGAATATCTCGGAAGGGTTGCCCCGGATATAGCGAATACCTTCCCGGCGTACCCGGTCGTAAAATTCTTCAAATCCCTTGCCAAATGCCCTTACGTCCATGTAATAGACAGTTACTTCGGCATCGGGAATTTTCTCCTTGATGAGGTGAGCCTGCTTGGCCGTGTACATGCAGCACACCCGGGAACAGTATTCGTTGCCAACGCTGGCGTCACGCGATCCCACACACTGTATAAAAGCAACCTTTTTGGGCTTGCGGGCATTCTCGCCTTCCCCTATCAGGAGCTCTCCCCCGGTAGGCCCGGATGCAGCTACCAGCCGTTCCATTTCCAGGCCGGTTATTACGTTGGGGTAATCCTGGTAGCCATATTCCGGCTTGTTGCTGGGATCAAAGGTATCAAAGCCGGTGGCCACAATTATGGCGCCTACTTTTACCTCTACCTCTTCATCCTGTTGCTCAAAATCAATAGCCCCGGTACCGCATACCTCCTGGCACTTGGGCCCCTTGCCGCATTTGCCTTTGGTCAAGTAGAGGCAGTGATCCGGGTCGACGGTAAACTTGGCCGGAACCGCCTGGGGAAACGGCAGGTAGATGGCGGAACGTTTTCCCACGTTGGCATCAAACTCGTTAGGTATGCGGTTTTTAACCCGGCAATTGTCCGCGCATTCCCCACACCCGTTACACTTATCGATATCTACGTAGCGCGCTTTTTTGCGCACTTTAACCTCGAAGTTGCCTATAAAGCCGTTTACTTCTTCCACCTCGGAATAAGTCATCAGCTCGATGTTGGGGTGGTTGGCCACATCCACCATCTTGGGCGTCATTATGCAGGCAGAACAGTCCAGGGTAGGAAAAGTCTTGTCCAGCTGGGCCATACGCCCTCCCACTGAAGGAGACTTTTCTACCAGATATACCTGGTAGCCTGCATCAGCAATATCCAGGGCCGACTGAATACCCGCAATACCGCCGCCAATTACCATGGCAGTACGCTCTGAATCCACTTCTTTTTCTTCCAGTGGCTCCAGCATCCTGGCCTTGGACACTGCTGCGGAAACCAGTTTTTTAGCCTTGGGTGTAGCTTCTTCACTGTCCGGATGCACCCAGGAACAGTGCTCCCTTATATTGGCCATTTCCAGGTAATACGGGTTAAGGCCCGCATCCTGGAGGGTGCGCCGGAAAGTAATTTCGTGCATCCGCGGGGAGCAGGAAGCCACAACTATACGGTTCAAATTTTCATTTTCAATATCTTCGCGGACAAGTTGCTGGCCCGGGTCGGAGCACATATACGCGTAATTGCGAACCACGGTAACCCCGGGCAGCCGGGAGGCAAACTCCACTACTTCTTCCACGTTTACAGTTGCGGCAATATTAATGCCGCAGTGACAGACATATACACCCACTCTCGGCTTTTCGCTCATGAGTATTTCATCCTCCCACGCATTTTAACAAGTGCTAAATTTTATACTCTTTAACGGCCAAAACCATAATGGCCTTACTCTTCTTTAAGCTCTTCCACCAGCTTGGGAACCACTTTAAACAAGTCGTCCACTATACCGTAGTCAGCTTCAGCAAATATGGGCGCGTTGGGGTCCTTGTTGACAGCTACTACGGTCTTGGCTCCCTTGATTCCGGCCAGGTGTTGAAATGCACCGGAAATACCCACGGCAAAATAGAGCTTGGGCTTAACCGATTTTCCGGAAGTTCCTACCTGGCGGTCATGCGGCAGCCAACCGGCATCTACAGCCGCCCGGGAACCGCATAGGTCCGCTTCAAATACTTGGGCCAGCTCTTCTATCATGGGCATGTTTTTGTCTTCCCGTACGCCTCGTCCCACGCCTATCAGCATCTCCGACTGGGTAATGTCTACATCGCCTATTTCGGCTTCTACGTATTCTACAAACTTGCGGTGCTCAGCTTCTTCCTTTGCCGGGGCTTCCACCTTTTCTACCGAACCCTTTTGTGCCGGTTCAATTGGTTCCAGCGCTGCTTCACGTATAGTAAGAATGTACGTATCCGCGTCGGCAAAAGAAAATTCAGCGTTTACCTTACCCTGGTAATACTGCCGCACTGCTACGGGCTTGCCGCCCTCGCCGCGCAATTCGATCACATCGGTAAGGTAAGGCAGGTCTTTTTCCACTGCCAGGGCTGGAGCTACATCCACTCCCTGTGCAGTATGACCTATCATTACTATAGTAGGTTTGTGTTCATCTATGAGCGCAGACAGGTTTTTCTGGTATATGTCGGCATTAAAGTTTTCCAAGACCGGATCATCTACATAAAGCACTTTACTGCTGGCGCCGGCCAGCTGATCAGCAATATCGTCCACGCCGCTGCCCAGCAGTACGCTTACTACTTCTCCCCCGAAATCGGAAGCCACCTGGGAAGCCAGGTTAAGCATTTCCCAGTTTACATCTCTAATCTCGCCCTGCCGGTGTTCAATGACTACAAATACGTCTCCCATTATACGAGACCCCCTTTCTTCAGTACTTCGGCCAGCTTGGTTGCTTTCTCCTCTGCATCTTCGCCTTCGATGAATTCCGCTTTAGCTTCTACTTGAGGAATGTACAGCTGGTTCAACTTGATCTTGGATGCGGATTCGTCTACCTGGTCTGCAGGAAGACCCAAATCGTCCAGACTCATGACTTTAAGTTCCTTCTTTTTTGCCTGGCGGATACCTTTTATGGGTGCATAGCGGGGCTCGTTAATCCCCGTTTGAATGGTCAATACACAGGGAAGACTCAGCTCTACTACTTCCATAAGGCCGCCTTCCAGCTCACGGTGAGCTTTTACCTTGCCGTCCTGAACTTCTACCTGTTTGACCATGGCGGCATGAGGAACTCCAAGCTCCTCGGCCAGGGCCACCCCTACGGACATGTTGCCGTCGTCATTGGCCACACAACCGGTCATTACCAGGTCGTATTCCTGGTCCTTAATCGAGGCGGCAAGCACCTTGGCTATGGACAGGGGATCGTATTCATAGATGCGAGAATCTTCCACCCGGATAGCATTGTCTCCGCCTTTGGCCAGGGCCATGCGGATAGTCACCTCGGAATCCTGGGGACCTATGGAGTTTACGGTAACGCTGCCCCCGTGATTCTCTTTTATCCGAACTGCTTCTTCCACGGCGTAGTTATCAGCCTCGTTAATGTCAAAAGAAAACCGGCTGGTATCCACCCCTGTTCCATCTTCATTCAGGTTAACGTCCGCTTCGGAAGTGTCCGGAACGTACTTGATGCATACAAACGTCTTCAATTTTTCCCACCTCCTACAAGTTTCTGCCGCAATTCGGCTTATGATTTTACAGCACTTTACCTAGTATTTCTGTAATTTCCATTACTTCCATCTCTTCTTCATAGCCAACCGCTTTTACAGCGTCGTCCAGGGTCAAGATGCAAAAAGGACACGCACAGACAATAACCTGGGCTTCCAGCTCTTTGGCATTCCTGGCCCTGGTTTCGGCAAGTCGCTCTTGCTGGGATTCTGTTTCCACCCACATCTTGCCGCCGCCGCCTTCGCAGCAGAGGCTTCTTTCCCGGGAGCGGTCAAATTCAGTAAGCTCAATTCCCGGAACGCTCTTCAAAACCTGGCGCGGCTCATCATACACCTCGTTTTGCTTGCCCAGGTAACAAGGGTCGTGGTAGACTACTTTTTTCGGGAACTCGCCTTCCCAGGAAAGCTTGCCTTCATCTATCAGCTCGGCAAGAAGCTGAGTGTAATGAATAACTTCTGCCTCTAACCCCTCGTATTTTTTCAAGGCACTAAGGCAGTGGGGAGAGAGAGTTACTATTTTCTTGGCCGGATAACTGGAGAAAAGCTCCACGTTTTCTTCCTGAACTTCCATGAAAAGTTCTTCTTCCCCTAAAGCCTGTACCTCGCTGCCGCAGCAAGACTCTTCTTCTCCAAGGAACGCGTAGTCTACCCCGGCTTTTTCCAAAATCTTTACCATGTTCTGGGCCACTACCTGCAGCTTGGGATCGTAAGCAACGCTGCAGCAAACATAGAACAGGTATTCCACTTCCTGCCCTTCTTCGGCGGTTTTAACTTCCAGGCCTTCCATCCAGTCAAAACGGGTGGCCTTGGGCTTGCCCCATGGATTACCTTCCAGAAATACGCTTTCCAGGGCATCCCGGACCGTGGGCTCGACTTTTCCGCTCTCTACAATTTGGTTTCTCAAGCTGTAGAGCACTTCCACAGGTTTCAACCCTTTGGGACACCTTACTGCACAGGTGTGGCACCCGGTGCAATCCCAAATCTCCGAATATTGGGCAAGTTCTTCCATTAGATCCTCCAGTGATGCCTGGTAAGCGTCATAAACAAAACGGCGCACGTTCAGGTTGGTCCGTACCGTTACCGGGCATCCCCCGGTACACCTTCCACACTGAATACAGCCCAGCAGATCAAGTTTTTCAATTATGCTTTGATTTTCCACGCTCATCTTCATACCCCACTATAAAGATATAGTTTTACTTCTGTCTTACTCTAATTACTTCGGTACCAACACACTCTACCTTAATTCTGTTTCTTCTGTCTCTAATGAAGTCCCTTTGGATTTGAAAGTAAACACTCAACTTGCTTTTTTTGTGACTCATCCCTCCTTTCTCCTTGCCTTGTCAAATTTTCTGTTTTTTTTGAATAAACTTAAAAATGCTTTTTTTTCCTCACTTTTTTTCTCGCTTGCACTACATATCACTTCCCTATTAGAAATCTTTTCGACACTCAACTCTTAATTCCTTCTTGCTATTATTAGATTCTTTAACAATTTAACTGGTCAATTAATCCTGTTCTTCTGCCTTTTTATTCCGGAGCGGGCATTTACCTTCAATAAAATGCTCATACCAGAGCCAGAAAACCAATACCGTCCATAATTTGCGACTGTGGTCACTATTCCCCCTACAGTGGTCTTCCAGCAGCCTTTTCAGGTAAGCAGTGTTAAACCAGTGCGAAAAAGAAGAACGGTTAAAAACATCTTTATAAATATTATGCAGACCTCCCCGGGTCCATTCCCGCAGGGGAACCGGAAATCCTTTCTTGGGTCTCATGGCATCATTCCCCTGAAGGAGATCTTCCATGGCTTTTCTAAAAGCATACTTGGTAACCCGGTTATAAATCTTTGCTTCCGTAGGAAGGGTAAAAGCCAGTTCCCAGACATCTGGAAACAGATACGGTACACGAACTTCCATAGAGTTGGCGGCATTCATTTTATCCACTTTCAAGTTTATATTACCCGGCACCCAGGTCATCAAGTCCAGGTACTGCATCTGGCTTAAAGAATCCAGTTTCTTTGCTTCGTCATAATAAGAACAAGTTATTTTCTGGTAATCCACTACCGGCAGGTTTTCCCTTAAAAGAATCCTTTTCTCTTTAGAGCCAAAGATAAATGCATTTCCCACGTAACGCTCTTTTAAAGGGGTCTCGGCCCGGTAAATGAAATTCTTGCCCGGTATTCTGCGAGGGGCCAGCCGGGAAATGCCACTTATTCCTTTCCGAAGCAGGTGCGGTAAACGCCGGTAAGCGCTAAGAGGGAAAGTTTCCCGGTAAATACCGTAACCCCCGAAAAGTTCATCCGCCCCTTCTCCTGAATAAATTACCCGGTCAAATGATGCTGCCAGCCGTGAAACAAAGTAAAGGGATACAGCGGCAGGATCAGCTACCGGTTCATCCATATGCCAGAGTAGTCCGGGCAGATGCTCTAAAAAATCGTTTAAGCCAACCACGGTTTCGTAATGTTCTGTCCCCAGGTATCGAGAAGTCCGGCGAGCTTCTTCCAGTTCGCTGTATTTCCTGTTTTCATATCCAATACTAAAAGTGCGGAGCCTTCCTTCCCGACGGAGAAGAGCAGCAAGAAAAGAAGAATCCACACCACCGCTTAAATAAGCACTGTTTATGTTTTTGCCGGTTAAATGAAGTTGTACTGACTTCTCCACCCGTTCACGTATCTCCTGCTGAACAGTATCAATTGAACGTGTTTGGGGACGGAATGCCGGCATCCAGTAGCGGTATAGCATAAAGCTCTTCTCGTTAAAACAAAGGTAATGGGCCGGCGGTAGCTTGTAAATCCCTTTAAACATGGTAAAAGGATGGGGGACATACTGGAAAGTTAAATAGTGGGAAAGGGAATTTTTATCTACTTCTTTGCCGTTTTCCATTAAAGGTAAAAGGGCTTTAATTTCCGAGGCAAAAAAAATACGCCCCCGGGATATTGCATAATATAGAGGACGTATACCCAGGTGGTCACGGGCCAAAAAAAGATTCTGTTTTTCAGGGTCCCATAATGCGGCGGCAAAAGGTCCTTTTATTTCATTAAACAGTTGAGGGCCCATGCGTCGCCATTCGTAGGCCAGCCAGTCCCTGGTTTTCTTTTGCTCCGTTTTTGCTTCCCGATCTTTTACTTTCTCCTCCTCTTTGAACCAGTTTCCATCAAAGGCAGCCACCACTTTCCCCATATCAACAGGTAAAACATTGCTGCCACGCTCTCCCAGGGCTACCCGGTTGTTTACAAAAGTGGTTTCTTCATGCCCCCTGTGCTTCAGTATAAGCCCCATGTGCCTCAGCTTATTTTGAGCACCCGGGCCGGAAGGACAAAAACCAAATACCGCGCCCATGCAGTCACCTCCCTTGATATCTCTGGCTATATTTTATGCAGGAGTAAAGATAAATAGTCACTGCGCAGAATAGTAACCTATGCAGCTGGTTATCTTTAGTTTACATTATTGATCCTCATTGATAATTTATGAAATTTTTCCTTGCAAAAAAAAGGAATCGGGAGGGTAGTGTCGAAGATTCTGGTATCGAAGAAAATTTTTTGGATACCGTTAGGAGGGAATTAATTGGCTGTAGAAGTTACCATGAGCTTGCAAGAAAGAATCGAATACCTGCGAGAAAAACTCAGGCATTCTGTCGATTCCGACCTGGACAACCTCCTCAACCAGGAAAGTTATCAACTGAGCAGGGAACTGGATGAGCTTATTCTCCAGGCCATGAAAGAACAGAAAAAAATTTGATAACTGCCCGGGCAGCCAGACTCTGGTTTCTTGCCCTTTTCTTGCCCTGTGGAAGATTAATCAAGCAGGAGTACTTTCCCCGGGTTAGATTCTCTGGCTTCACCTATTACGTATCCTGTTTCCCCTTTTTCCGACAGCGCTTCCAGTAAGGCTGCAGTTTTCTCCGGCGAAACGGAAAACAAAAGTCCACCCGAGGTCTGCGGATCGGCTACCAGGTCAAGGGCTATCTCATTCGACTCTAAGCTGAACTCATTCTCTGTTACCTCCCGGTAATACTCATGGTTACGGTGAGTGCCACCCGGTATCATCCCCTGTCCCGCCATCTCCCTGGCACTTCTGTACAGCGGTAAATCACCCAGGTTCAAGATAACAGCCACTTTGCTGGCCTCGGCAATTTCCGCCGCGTGACCCAGCAATCCAAAGCCGGTTATATCGGTACATGCGTTTACACCCACTTTCAGGGCGGCCTGCATGGCTCTTGAATTCAAGGCAGCCATCCCTTCCAGGGCTTCTTTTACCTGATCTGCCTGCAACATCCCGCCTTTTAACGCCGTGGTCAATATTCCTGTTCCCAGTGGCTTGGTTAAAACAAGCCTGTCACCCGGTTGGGCACCCGAGTTAACCAGGCGGCGCTCCGGATCTACCAGTCCGGTAACACTCAGGCCGTACTTGGGCTCGGAATCCTCTACACTGTGGCCGCCCACTACCACTGCACCGGCTTCTTCCACCTTTTCCTGCCCGCCGCGCAGTATTTCTTTTAAAACCTCCAGGGATACCTTGCTGCAGGGAAATCCTACCAGGTTTAGCGCGGTTAAGGGCCACCCCCCTGCCGCATAAATGTCGCTGAGTGAATTGGCCGCGGCAATCTGCCCAAACCAGTAAGGATCATCTACCACCGGGGTAAAAAAATCCACGGACTGAACCAGGGCCGTATCCGGAGATATGCGGTATATCCCCGCGTCGGCGTAAACTTCTTCACGGGTAAGCAAATTTTCATCTTCCACGCGTGGCAAAGAGCACAAAACTTGTGCCAGGGTATCGGGACCCATTTTGGCAGCTCAACCCGCACTTTTCGACAAATGAGTCAACTTTATTTCTTTATCCACGTTACACCCTCCTGCCATTAAATTTTAACCCGGTTATTTTAAAAGTATACGGTAGTCGCCTACCCTCCTGGTTATCTTTTCCCGGTCAAAGTATTCCAGGAGAGGCTGGACGTATTTACGGGATGTACCCAGGCGGTCCCGAAATTCCGCCAGGGTTAATTTATCGTTCTGCTGAAAGTGCTTATTAAGTTCTTCCACAGCTTCCCGGTAATGAGTGGACAACAGGTAGTAATTGTCGGCTATTTTAACCAGATTTCCCTGGTATACCAGGTAATCCAGCAGCTTTTCCAGGTAAGCGGGTTCCACTTTCAGCTCCCGGCCAAGTGCAGCTGGCGCAGGGGGTTGAAAGCGTGAAGCCTCCATGGTGTCTTCCAGCTTTTTTATTATTTCCCGGTCCCCTGGTGAAGGCTGCGGACGGAACCCGGCCATGCAAACCTTGTCTTCAAACAACTCTACTTTTTCTTTCTCCCGCATATACTCCCAAAAAGCATCAAACGCTTTGGGAGAAAGGCCGCCGGGAAAATACTTTTTGAATTCCGCCCTGGGCAATCCCGGGGACAGGGGATTCTCCCGGTGGTACTTTTTAATATTCTCTTCTACTTTATCTTCCCACTTTTCCAGGAGCTTTACAGGTACCAGGGTGTCTCCCAAAGACACAACTTTGCCTTCCCGCTTCAGCTGAGAAAGCAGCTCTTCTATCCTTTCCCTTCCCATCCTTGTTTCTTTCTCCAGGTCATCCAGGGAAGGGACCTCCAGCTGCTCCAGCTTCTGCAGTAAAAAACCTTCCGCCTGCCCGGAAACCGCTTCTTCTTCAAACTTTTTCAGCCGATCAATAATTTCTTGCCGGTAACGCCGGTGCCGGCGGGCAGGCTTCGGGTCCAGAACCAGGCCTCCGCCAATAGTAGTCATGGGAGAATACGATCTTATTATAAAACGGTCACTCCGCTCCGCTACCAGGGGTTTTTCAGTTCTTACCTGCACCGGGGCTTTTTCTGCGGGTTTAAGTTCTTCCCGGTCCAGCAGTGCCATACGGGCCACTACCCGGTTTGTTCCCTGGTAAAAATGTACCGGGTCCATATGTTTTAAGCTGCGTGGAGCCCTGGGAAGCAGCTGCAGTGTAGCATCCAGCATGAAAGTTAATTTAAAATACCCGGGAGCACAGACTACACTTCCACGTTCTATAGTTTCTTTTTCCAGGCCAGAAAGGTTCAAGGCTACCCTGTGCCCGGCTTCCGCCTGGTTTACGTTTTCCCCGAAAACCTGTACATTCCTCACCCGCACCGCTTTCCCCGGGGGCAACACTTCCACCGTGTCTGAAACCGAAACGGTACCCTGCAGCAGGGTTCCTGTAATAACGGTTCCAAATCCGGCAACCACAAAACATCTGTCCACGGGTATACGCAGGGGAGCCAGGGTGTCTCTACTGGTTATTTCCAGGTTTAAGCGGTGTATATGCTCTTTTAACTCGGGCAGTCCCCTTCCAGTATAAGAAGAAACCCACACGCAGGGAGCGTCCTTTAAAAAAGTCTCCTCCAGTTCTTTCCTTACTTCCTCCTCTACTATTTCACACCATTCTTCTTCTGCCGCATCAACCTTGGTTAAAGCTATAATTCCTTTTTGCGTACCCAGAAGCTCAAGTATGCTCAAATGCTCCCTTGTCTGGGGCATTATGCCTTCGTTAATGTCTATTACCAGTATTATTAGATCAATACCGCCCGCACCGGCCAGCATGTTGTGGATAAATTTCTCATGACCCGGCACATCAATAATCCCGGCCTTTTTGCCGTCGGGCAGGGAAAAAGAGGCAAAACCCAGGTCTATAGAAACACCCCGTTTTTTTTCTTCTTCCAGGCGGTCCGTGTCTTTTCCCGTAAGAGCTTTAATAAGCATGGTTTTGCCATGGTCAACATGTCCCGCAGTTCCTATTATGATAGAACCCAAGAATTATCACCCTGTTTCCCTTAAAGGTTTCCTTATCACTAACACTACACTACAACATCACTACAGCAAAAGTACCGGGTGAAAAATATCGCCTTCGCCGACATACCCCTCTTTTCTTACCTTTTACCTCTAACTTCTAACCTCCAATAAGGTATCCCCCTATCTTTTTCTTCCCCCACGGTAGGGGGAAGAAAAATGCCCGCGGCAGGGAAGAATAAATATAACCCAAAGGTCCTTAGTCAAATCTTGCGTTGTTCAAAAGCTATTTATTCCAGCGCGCGGCCCAACGCCTCGGCGATTATTTTCTCTTCACCAGCTCTTACGGTACGGACATCAAAATACAACCGGTCCTGGTGCACCCGCGCAATAACGGGGGGATCACCAAGGCGAAGTTTCCTGGCCAAAACCTGCGAAGATTCGCCGTCGGGCAGGTAAGTTACTACATACGTAGGAAGGTCCGCCATTGGAAGAGCTCCTCCTCCTGCAGTAGATTTCCCTTCTATAATCTCCAGTTTTCCACCGCTGCTTTTTTGCTTAATCAGCCTCTGCAACTTTTGGGCCTGCTTCTTTAAATCTTCAAGCTTGCGGGTAAGCATGGCCAGTACCGGTATTTCCCGCACCGCTCTTTCTTCATCCCAGTAGATACGGAGGGTAGCTTCCAGGGCGGCAACAGTAAACTTATCTACCCGAAGGGCACGAGCTATCTGGTTGTTTTTGAAGCGATCTATCATACCTGCAGAACCCAGGATTATACCGGCCTGGGGACCGCCCAGGAGCTTGTCCCCGCTAAAAGTAACAACGGAAACCCCCTCCTCCAGGCAATCCTGTACACGCGGTTCCTTTTCTACCCCGTATTTATCCAGGTCCACCAGCACCCCGCTGCCCAGGTCCTCTACCACAGGTAGCCCTGCCTGTTTACCCAGGGTAACCAGTTCCCGCCGGCTTACTTCTTCGGTAAAGCCCATGATGCGGTAATTGCTGGTATGCACTTTGAGCAACACTTTGGTCTGGTCGGTTACCGCATTTTCGTAGTCGGAAAGGTAGCATTTGTTGGTGGCACCTACTTCTACCATCTTTGCTCCACTGGAACTCATTACTTCCGGCATCCGAAAAGAACCGCCTATTTCCACCAGCTCTCCGCGGGAAATAATAACTTCCCCACCGCCGGCCAGGGTGTTTAAGACCAGGAATACAGCAGCAGCATTATTGTTAACTACCAGGGCAGCTTCCGCACCGGTCAGCTCGCACAGCAGCTTCTCTACATGCGACTGCCGGCTATCACGTTCTCCCCTTTCCAGGGAAAACTCCAGGTTGCTGTAGCAGGAGGAAACCCCCAGGAGAGCTTCTTCAGCAGAAGGCGCCAGTGGGGCCCGCCCCAAATTGGTATGAATTACTGTGCCGGCAGCGTTTATAACCGGCCTCAAGTTAAAAGAATTCAGTTCTTTTATATACTGCACCGCTTCCCGGGCAATATTGTCTGTAGATAGATCCAGTTCCTCCAGCCGGTCTTCGGTTTCCGCAGCCAGAATACTTTCCCGGTACTCCTGCAAAATCTCCCGGACACCTTTAAGCACCAACCAGCGGGGATAATTCTCCAGCAGTTCCTGGAGGGAGCTTTCGCTCAAAAGCTGATCTACCGCCGGCAGTAATCGCAACCAGTCCTGTTTTTCCACTGTACCACACTCTCCCCGTAACCAGTATATTGCCTTCCCCGGGCCAACCTCCAGGGGATATTAGCAGAAACTGCACCTTTTATGAAAATACATTATTTCCCCCTTTAAGTAAAGGGGTATTATTTTTTTTAATAGGGTTCCACCTTATTATTAATTTAAGCAGGTAAAACCGCCTCGTAGATAGAAATTAAATATAATAGTATTGAAAGGAGATAATACCAATGATGAGGCTCCGAAATTTAATGGAAGATGCCGTGTTCCAGGCCATAAAAGATACCCTGAAAGAATACGATTATTGTGACTGTGAAAAATGCCAGCTGGATATAGCAGCCATTTCCTTAAACCAGCTACCCCCGCGCTACGTAGTTACAGACAAAGGTGATTCTTACGCCAGGGCAGATTTCCTGGACCTACAAAATTACCTGGACGTATTAAGTACGGTTATATCGGCAGCCAAGACGGTAGCCAACCGCCCGCACCACAAGTAGCAGGGCAAAAATGAAATTAATAAACCTCACTGGCTGAATTTATTTAATTCCCGGCCCAGCTCTTTTTCTACGTCTTCTACTTTTCCCTTAAGGCGATGCGTGGCCCCTTCCCTGTCGTCTATTTTTATGTTAGTAAGAACCCTGCTGTGAGAGCGGCGCATATGCCGGTGACATTTTTTCACCAGCTCCATGACCTCCTCCCATTCGCCTTCAATTACTGTACTCATGGGTGTTAAAGCATAATCAAGACCGCTTTGGTCAATAATGTCCAGAACTTCGGCTACCGCCCCGGAAAGTTCTTCTCCCGAACCGACAGGCACCATGCTTATTTCCGCAAGCATTATTTTCACCTCAGTTTTAATATTTTGTGACTGGAAGAAACAGTTAAAGGGGGACTTCCTCCCACCTCTCACCTCTCACTTCCCACTTCTCAACTCTCAAAAAGGTTTGGGACTTTTATCTTGTTTCTGGCATCTTAACATTGGTTGCCTGACCACCGCCCGTGCCATAACCTGCATGGGATCCAGCAGCGGCATGTCCACCATATCTTCTTTTAGCACCATCCCGATCTCGGTGCATCCCGCAATTATCATTTCCGCTCCGCCTTCTGTTAATTCCCCTGCCGCTTTATTCAACAGCTCCACAGGCTCACCTTGCTTAAAACCGCATTTTATACCTTTTTCCCCGTAGACAGCCTTCATTACTTTTTCTTCTTGAGAAACCGGGTCCGGATAAATTATTTGCATGTGTTTCAGATAATTATCAAATAGCTTCGTTTTCAACACTCCCGTAGTAGCCAACACTCCCACCCTGGTTAGCGAAGGGTAGTAGTTATAAAGATACCGGCTGATTTCCTGGAAAACGTTTATGATAGGATAAGATACTTCTTTCTGAACCCGGTCAATAAAATAGTGTGCCGTTATGCATGGTATACACGCCAGGTCCACCTTTAGCGTTTCCAGGTTTTTTGCCGCATGCAGCATTTCTCTCACCGGACTGGGGCCTTCGCCCAGGATCGCACCGGTGCGGTCGGGAATTTTGGCATTGCTGTCAATAATTACCCGAAAATGGTCCTGGTCTTTCCCCGCTTCCGTAGCTTTTATTAATTTCAAGTAAAAATCAGCCGTCGCTTCGGGTCCCATCCCACCCAGGATACCTATAATTGCGTCATTCATTATCAGTGCCCCTTTTTTAAATTAACCAGGCTGCCCCCTGCTGCACACCTGGATCCTTACTGTCTGCCGGGCCGTTTGCCGGACAATTTTTCTGCCCCCCGGGATTCGCCTCTATCTACATGATTCCCGCCACTCTCTTTTCCAGAGGTTTAAACAGGCGATCATTATTTAAATGGGGTCGCCAGGTTTTGATCTGCTCCAGGGCAATACCGGCCCCATGGTCCATGCCCTGGGCCCCGGCCAGTATAACCACATCCCCGGGTTTCACCCTGGATAAAGTATAGTATATTGCATCGGGCAGCTCTTCCCACAGGCGAACTTTTATTCCCGCTTCAGACATGACTTTTTGAAAAATTTCCAGCTCCTCCCTGGCAACACGGTCTTTCGCCTCAACGTGCGAGCAACTTAAAGTAGCTATAACTTCGTCTATCCCCAAACGTGGAGCCCAGCCGGCAATGGCTTCTGCATTTTCACGGTTAACCGTCACACCCCGACCGCCCCTGAGAGCATACACCAGCCAGTTATTGTTGCTGTTCATAAGCTGCAACGTTTCCAGGGTCATGTTAATATTATTGCTGTTGGCAAAATGGTCGTCCAATATTTTAAAATCATCTTCAAATATTAATTCAAACCGGCGCTCCACGCCAGTAAAACTCTCGATGGCTTCTTTGATTGCCGGCAGGGGAATACCGCAAAGGAGCCCAATGGACAAGGCCATCATGGAATTGTATGCCGAATGATAACCCGGCATGGTCAACTCCAGATCAAGAAGCATCCCCGGCTGATATTCCTTGCCTGCGGCACAGAAGGGCTTCTGTACTTCTACCGAAAATGCAGGCCGGCCGGAAGAAAGGTCCAGGCTGCGGCAGCTCAAAAACCCCTCCTTGCTTTCTACTCCAAAAGTAAACACGCCAGCCCGGGTTTGATCTACCAGCGACCGGGCATAAGGACAGTCCAGGTTTAAAACCGCCCGGGCCCCGGCCCCTGCTTTTCTGATCAATTCCGCCTTCTTATTAAAATAATTTTCAAAAGAGCCATGGTGGTCAATGTGTTCCCTTCCCACGTTGTTTAAAGTGACAATATCGTAATCCACCCCGTCCACCCGGTTCATTTCCAGGGCCATAGAAGATACCTCCATGACCGCGTGGGAAACATTTTCTTTTATCATACGGGCAAAAATACGCTGCAAATCGACAGATTCGGGGGTGGTAAGACCGGATGGCTCTATATGGTCGTTAACTTTGTAAACTACAGTACCAATAAGGCCTGTCCTAAAGCCACCGCTTTCCAGTATTCGTTCCACCATATAGGCCGTGGTAGTTTTCCCGTTAGTAGCAGTTATGCCGATGACTTTCATGCCGTGGGTTGGGTAGCCGAAAAATTTACAGCTTAACCGGGCCATGGCAAGGCGGGAATTTTTCACCCGTACCTGTGGTATGCCAACCAGGTCCTGGAATTCTTCCACAATCGCCGCCACAGCACCTTTCTTAACAGCTTCTGCCAGGTATTTATGCCCGTCGGTTTTATAGCCTTTTATACATACAAATAAATCTCCCGGGGTTACGTTTTGGGAATGGTATTCAATTCCTTTTACTTCCACGTCATTTTGGGTTTTGATTTCCAAAACTTCTACAGCTTTTAGTAAAGAAAACAAGCTGCACATGCCTCGTAACCTTCCTTCCTGTGTTATTATTTTTTATTCTATAAGCTTTCACATAAGCTTTCACACCGTTAGTAGTTGCTTTTATTCTTTTTTTTCTTTTTCTGTACCTGGCTTCTTTCCTCTTGTTTCTTGAAAAGGGTAGGCTACCCTGCCTTCGCCCTGCTCCTTTTAAACCTGCCACTTACTCTACGCCACACACGGCTTGCAATGTTGGACATGAAAACCAGGGCAGGGGCAGGATCCCTGAAGCTCCATACGGCATAAGCTTTAGGCCTTAAATACGAGCTAAAAATGCGGCGCAGGGTAAGTTGCCTGCTCCTAAGGTAATCGCGTACCGCCAGCAGATCTTCGTAGGCATACCAGAAAGCCGTGTTCCTGTAATTAACAGTCTGTGGTTCCCGCGGCTCGACCGGTGCACCGTTAAGATCCAGGTAAGCAAGGTAAGGCATATTAATGCCCGCTTTATCTATAAGGCTGTTTAAATTGGTGGTACGTACGTTAACCTCTATCAAGTAAAATATTCCTGTTCGTTCATCTTTCTTAAATTCTATTTCAGCAAAACCCTTGAATTTTATTCCTTCCAGGAACCTGGAGCCCGTCTCGTACAGCTCGGGAACGTATTTTAAAACTGCATAAACAGAAGCACCATAATTTATGGGAAACTGCCTCTGTTTTTGACAGGTAAGCCAGTGCGTTACCCGGGAATTTTGGTCAAGGTAAGCGTCAAAAGTGTACATGTGGTCGTCAAACCCGGGGATAATCCTTTGCACCACAACTTCTATATTGGCTGAATTTGCCTTTTCTATAGAAGATACAAGCTCATCCCGGTTATACACTTTCAGCAACTTCTGCCGGAACCTGGCCATGAAAGCAAAAGAATCCGTAGGTTTCACCAGGCAAGGGTAACCAAGCTCCGCCTCCACTCTCTGCAGGTATCCTTCTTCCTGCACGGAAATCGTTTCAGGAACCGCTACTCCGTGACTGTCGGCCAGCCGGTGAAGACTGCCTTTATCCAACAGGGTAGTATACAGGCCCTGTTCCATGGGAGGCAGCAGATAATATTCTTTTAAAGCGTGCATATGCTCGTCCACAAATTCTACGTAAGGGTCTGCACATGGAAACAATACCGGCGTCCAGCTTTGTTTGCGGGCGTAATCGATTAAAAAGTCCAGTAACCCCCGGGGATTTTCCCGGTAATGGGGGGCTACCAGTGTTTCCCCGCAGTAGCGGGACCGAAACCCATAGGTGCCTTTCCGGGAATAATCAACTGCGGCCACCTTTACCCCACGCATTCCCAGGCAACGAATCACACTAAGACCAATGTAGTAGTTGGCTCCCAAAACCACCGCTTTATTCTCCATACATATACAGGCTCCTGATCTGTTTAAAATTGGCTCCGGGGTTTCCCCCGGGCTTGCCCTGGTTGCACTCCTGTTTTAAGTTTTCGTGATTTGGTTAAAATCTCCAACCGCGTTTTAAACCTGCCTGCCTTTAAAAGGCTGCTGGGCGTACCCGGAATCAGGCCCCGGTATACCCTTTACCGGTTCGGTCAAATAGAACTGCTTTTGTTCAATCCAGTCTTTTAAAATTCCGGCTATTTCCTTGGCACGCGGGTAACTGGAGAGAGGAGCGGAAGGAACCTCCCTGCCTTCCACTGTTATTCTGCCGTTTTTTAAATCCGCATAGCTGACCTTGCCCAGGATTTTACCGGTAGCCTGGGGAAAATCATGGCTGTATTCTATAACAGGTGCGTATATATCCCTGTCTTTTACTGCAGTACAGCGGCACACTTCTTCGTTTAACACCGGGATGGGAATACCTACTCCCACGGTCATGGTAGTCCCGTATCCCAGGTACGAAGTGCCGCGTAGCCACCGCCCATTCATTCCCTTGAGATCCCCAATAAGGGACAGCGTGCCCGCCGGGGCCTGGGGAATACCATTATCGCCCCTGGGAGCGGAAGGATTGTGCTGGGTGCCATGCCAGGCTACATAGCCAACCCCTCCGCCCAGGAACACCTTGCTTCCAATACCCACCGTAAGGTACATGGGATCGTTAAGCAGGGGGGATAGTTGGCCCGCACTGCAAAAGTTGGCATTTCCCATATCCGGCTTTAATATACCCATATAGGTGTAAATGGTGCGGGAGGAGGTGTTTACCGCCACCGCGTAGTTCTGATAAGCATTGCGGGGATTAAACAGTACTGCCTCGTTAATGGAAGACAGGTCAAAGTAACCTTCCAGCCGGCGCCGTGGATAGCAGTCTGTACCGTAAGATTCCGCTTCAATTTTTACCTCTTTCCCTGAAACAAGCTCCTCTATAACGTGCCCCCCGCCATATCGAAAATCACCGGGATGATCCCGGTTGCGGGGATCATCATCCGGAATCGCGGTACAACCCAGGTACAGGTCTACCGCCGCCAACCCCGTGTAAGCGGGTACATCATTTAAAAATACTCTGCCGCCGCCTAGCTTGATCTTGGGAGCGGTATGGCCCGTATTAAAATAAGCCCCGGAAGAACACATGGGTCCAAAAGTTCCCGTAGTAACCACGTCCACTTCCCGGGCAGCTTCAGAAACGCCCTTCTCTTCTACTACAGAAACCATTTCTTCTGCAGTAACTACTACCGCTTCACCCTTGCGGATTCTTTCATTAATTTCCCCTATAGTTTTGGCCAAAACCTGAAACCTCCTTGTAAAATAAAACTATTATATCAAAACAAAAATGAACCCTTTTGACCTCCCGGGACCAGTCTTTTAAGATACGGAGGCATTGAAAAGGCCCGTAGAGATATAGCGCTCAGCCAGGTCGGGCAGGATTACTACCACTACTTTGCCCCTGTTTTCCTTCCTGCCAGCTATTTCCAACGCCGCATAAGCAGCAGCCCCGGAAGATATCCCGGCCAGTATTCCTTCTTCCTGGATTAAACGCCGCGCCGTCTGCACTGCCTTCTCTCCACTTACCGGTATTATTTCATCAAGCAGATCCACCTGAAGTACATCAGGAACAAAACCCGCTCCTAACCCCTGTATGGGATGAGGAGAGGGCCTTCCCCCGGAAAGCACCGGAGATTCTTCAGGCTCCACCGCTACCGAATAAAACCCGGGTTTGCGTTCCTTGATAACCTGGCTCACACCGGTAATGGTACCCCCCGTACCTACCCCCGCAACCAGGATATCTGCTTCTGCCCCGGTATAACTCCATATTTCTTCAGCGGTAGTACGGCGGTGAATCTCCGGGTTAGCGGGATTTGAAAACTGTTGAGGAATGAAGTATTTAGCATCTTCCCGGGACAGACTCTCCGCTTTTTCTACCGCTCCCCGCATACCTTTGGAAGCGGGAGTCAATATTACTTCCGCCCCCAGGGAAGCCAGCAGGCTGCGCCTCTCCAGACTCATGGATTCCGGCATGGTTAAAGCACACCGGTAACCTTTGGATGCGGAAATTATAGCCAGCGCAATACCCGTATTGCCGCTGGTAGGCTCCAGGATAGTAGTGTCCCGGCCAATTTTTCCTTCTTCTTCTGCCTTTTCAATCATGCTCAATCCTATACGGTCTTTAACACTACCGCCCGGGTTGTAGGCCTCCAGCTTGGCAACTACCGTGGCCCCCGCGCCCCCGGTAATGTTTTTTAACGGCAGAAAAGGCGTCCCCCCAATCAAACCGGTGATACCAGTGCGTTTCGACATTTTTAAACCTCCCGGAAGGGTATGTTGAGTATTCCTATAGGTCAATAGTATTTTTTCTTATACCTCACTTATATTACAAGGAGGAAGGGTTGTCAACATGTGTATAACCCGGCCTGGCCAAAACCATTTTATAGCGACTTTAAAATTTGCGTTCGGCCTTGTTTGCCTTTACACTCTTTTTACCAGTGTTGCTATACCCTGCCCTCCACCTATGCACAGGGAAGCCAGGCCCAGTGAAGAACCACGCCGGGACATTTCGTAAAGCAGCGTTACCATAAGGCGAGTGCCACTTGCACCAATGGGGTGGCCCAGGGCTATAGCGCCACCATTTACGTTCATTATTTCCGTATTTACTTTTAATTCTTTTATTACGGAAAGGGCCTGGGAAGCAAAAGCCTCGTTTAACTCGATGAGGTCCAAATCTTCCATGGAATAACCGGTAGTTTCCATAAGCCGGGAAATAGCCCGTATGGGACCTGTACCCATAATCCTGGGCTCAACCCCCGCAGAAGCAAAACCGGTAATCTCCGCCATGGGGTTTAAGCCGAGTTCCATGGCTTTTTTTTCGGATACAAGCACCAGGGCGCCTGCACCGTCATTAATCCCGGAAGCATTACCAGCGGTAACCGTGCCGTCCTTTTTAAAAGCCGGCGGGAGTGCAGACAGCTTTTCCAGGGTAGCCCCCCGGCGGGGATGTTCATCCGTGTCCACAAAATAAGGGTCTTTTTTCCTGGGCTTGATTTCTACCGGTACAATTTCTTCTTTAAAAACACCCTCATCAATAGCATTAATAGCTTTTTCCTGGCTTTCCAGGGCCAGCTTATCCTGCTCTTCCCTGCCAATGCCGTACTCCTGGGCTATATTTTCTGCAGTAACTCCCATGTGAATATCTTCAAAGGCGCACCAGAGACCGTCCAGTATCATAAGGTCTTTTGCTTTCTGGTCTCCCATGCGGGCTCCCCACCTGGCCGCAGGCAGGGTATAGGGCGCCTGGCTCATGTTCTCCATGCCCCCGGCTACAACAACATCGTATTCACCGGTCATTATAGATTGGGCTGCCAGGTTGATAGACTTTACCCCGGAACCACATACCTTGTTAACCGTATATGCAGGAACACTGCTCGACAAACCCGCTTTTATGGAAGCCTGGCGGGCCGGGTTCTGCCCCTGTCCCCCCTGGAGTACGTTACCCATAACTACTTCTTCCACCTGGGGCTCATTAACTCCCGCACGCTTCAAGGCCTCACTTATAACCAGGGCCCCCAGGTCCGCTGCAGAAACATCTTTCAAGGCTCCCCCGAAAGTTCCTACCGGCGTACGCGCTGTTCCCGCTACAAAAACTCTTTCCATGTAATTATTTCCTCCTCTCGTTTTTCAAACTTTTTTTAAATTTTTCCTGGACGCAATTTATTTCTTTAATACTAACATTTTTTTTTGCTGCACTACAACCAACTTCAAACAAGTTAAAACCTTATTAATACCTTAATTTAAGTTACATATTCCTGCCTCTAATTCAGTTTAAAATTATCGTTAAGTTAAAACAGTTAAGTTAAAACAAAAGATATTAATTGCTCCCGTTTTTTTTGTATTTACTCTTTCAAGTGAAATACCCCCTTTTCGCCGCTGCAGTATAAGTAACCAGGGGTACTGCAGCCAGCAGGGCGCATACTATAAACAAGTGGAAAAAATTAAACCATAAAAGCAGTAGCCCCAGCACGCTGGCCCCGGAAGCTATACCCAGGTCAAAAGCTGTGGTAAAGGTCGCCATTCCTACTCCCCTTTCGTTTTCAGAAATACGGTCCGCGGCCAGCGCCATCAGTGTTGTATGGGTAAAACCCAGCCCAAAGCCAAAACATATACCCCCTGCCGCCAGCCAGAACATACCCTGGGCCAGGGCAATAAGCACCAGGGAAAAAATCAAAAGCAGTATCCCTGGAACAAACGCTACCATCCTGCCAAAACGGTCCGATATTCTTCCCGAAAGGGGACGCGCCGCCACCACGGCCGCAGCAAATATAGTAAAAAAATACCCTACCTCACCTATTCCCCGTTGTTCTCCCAAAAGGGGGAGGAAAGTAAGTATCCCCCCCAGCGAAAAAGTAATAAAAAACATCATAACAGAAGGAACCAGCACTCCACGGGAAAATAACTTTTTATTGAGCCCCGGCCCCTCCAGCCCGTTTTTATTATTCTCGGGCTCGTTAATAAAAAGGGAAATCAAAAGTGCTACTAAAGCCGCCAGCGCGGAAACAAGAAATACTATGGTGTAATTTCCTACAGCTTCCCGCATAAACTCGGCAAACGAAGGCGCCGTGGCCAGGGCCAGGGGAGTAGCCGTACCCAGTATCCCTACCGCTTCTCCCCGGCGAAGCGGCGGGGCCAGGTCTATTATTAAAATATTAAAAGTCAACAAGAAACCTCCCCATCCAACTCCCTGGAGCGCCCGAAACACTATCAGGGCTTCCAGGCGGGGGACCAGGGCAATCCCCACTCCGCTTAATATAAACATGATTATGCCGGTTAACAGGATTTTTTTCCTGCCCCTGCGATCTACTACTCTACCCTGCATGGGGCGGAATATCACCGAACAAAAAGTAAACACACCCATCAGGATACCAACTAAAGTTTCACTTCCGCCAAGGTCCACTATGTAAAAAGGGAGCACGGGAATAAAAAAATCCAGGGCAAAAAACATAAAAAAAATAGTGAAAAACAGGGCCACTATATCAAAAGTAAGCAGGCGGCCTCTATCTGTTGTATTTACCTGGTCCATTTAAACCACCTCGTAAGCTTAATAAATTTGAAGAGAGCTTCTAACTTTACTTGTTTGTTTCCTGCTCCAGGTTTTAACTTCCAGTTCCTGTTTTGCTAAACAGCATGATATACTCGTGCACCTTGTTTACCCTAAAAACGTAAGGGTAACCCAGGGGGCGCAGGTTATTGTATTCGCTTTTGCGATCCCATATAATTATATCCTCCAGTTTAAAACCAGCCCGTCTCAAGTAAAAAACCAGGTCCATGTGCAGGGGGTAAAAAGAAGACCCTTTGCGCAGGTCCATTACCACTACTGCACAATATTTGGAATGTTTAAGCACCCGGTTAAGTTGCGTAAACACCACGCCCAGTTCTTCAAGGAACGCTTGGTAATCTACAATTTCACCCAGGTCGGATTTTTCGCCGCCGTAATTTGCAATATCCTTTTTATCGGCAGAGCGTTTCTGGTTTAAAACATCCCAGTACGGAGGTGAAGTAAGACAGAAATCCACGCTTTCGGGTGGAACTATATCGCTTAAACTGCGGGCATCGGCCCGGTATATATCTATATAATCGCTGTAAGATTCCTGTGCTGCCTCCTGCAACTGCTCCAACCTGCGGTAAACCATTTCCACGTATTTTGGAGATATCTCCAGACCCAGGCCCCGCCTTCCGCTGCGGTAGGCCTCCAGCAACACCGTCCCCGATCCCATGAACGGGTCCATGACACAGTCATCGGGCCGGGTGTATATTTCCAGGAGCCTCCGCACCAGCCCGCCCGGAAACACCGCCGGGTGATCCACATTAATTTCACCGCTCTCCCGCCGGATATCATCCCATACAGAAAGGCTGTAGCGAGTCCAGGACCTGCCATCCAGTTGATTCAACTTTTTTTTAGGTTCATCCATGACTACTCCTCCTGAACTTATTATAACTTCCAGGTGCAAAAAATAAAAGGTAGCTGCCGGTTTTGGTAAATACCTTTTTTTATACAGTCATGTTGGGGAAAAGCTTTACCGTCATTAACTTCTATTTTACTTACCGGTTAAGAACGGAAAACGGGGCTGCCTTCCCGGAGGCAGCCCCGTTTTTTTTTCAGGCCTCATTTTTTTCTTGTTTAGATCTTATATCCTTGAATTAGTCTTCCAGGAGGTACCTTTTTGCCTTGTAAGTTTCATCAGCAATCTCGCGCTTGATAGCAAAGGTGTTTAACAGCTCGCAGCGGCTCAAGGCTTGAATTCCGCTTTCCATCTTCATGGCTTTTTCCGCTCCCAGCGTGGGAACCAGGACTTCGCGGCACCAGGTTGCCATCTTGGGTATCATTTCGTAAATCAAGACATCGGTCATCATCATGGGGAACTTGGCAGCTTCGTCTCCCTTGTCATCTTTTATCTTCCTGGCGCGCAGCAGGCTGCTTTCTGCAGCAAAAACTTCCGAAGCCATGTCTGCAAGACGCTTGAGGATTTCCTGCTCATTTTGCAGATCCTGCTGGAATACCTGGGCAGCATTACCGGCAGCCATAAGGAACAGTGTTTTCATGTTTTCTACAATATATTCGTTCCTTTCAACCGGATCGGAGGGGACTTCTTTTTCCTTGGCCTGGTCAATAGTGCTTTTCAGGTTAGTTACCGCTTCCATGAAAGGCAGTTCCCCTTTCATGGCCTTGGGCAGCAGTGTGCCAGGGATAAGCATCCGGTTCACTTCGTTAGTACCTTCAAAAATCCGGTTAATCCGGCTGTCCCGGTAGTTCCTTTCTGCCGGGTATTCCTGGTCGTAGCCATAACCGCCGTAAATCTGAACCGCTTCGTCGCAAACGTAGTCGTAACCTTCCGTGCAGTAAACTTTGCAGATAGAATATTCAATAGCGTATTCGCGTATAGCGCTGGCGATCTGCTCTTTCGGCACATCTTCCAGCTTTTCTTCCATAAGACCGGCAGTCCGGTAAGCCATACTTTCCATGGCATATGTTTTAATGCTCATATCTGCAAATTTTTCTTTAATCATACCGAAATAAGCTACAGGCTGTTTAAACTGCACCCTCTGCAAGGCATAGTCGACTGCCTGCTCAATCGATCTCTTGGCGCCGCCTACTACTGCCGGGGCCAGCTTGTAGCGGCCGATATTAAGAATGTTAAAAGCAACCTGGTGCCCTTTGCCAACTTCGTGAAGTACATTCTCTACGGGAACCTTGGCATCTTCCAGAATAACGCTGCAGGTAGAAGAACCGTGAATACCCATCTTCTTCTCTTCCGGGCCAACAGAAACTCCTTCAAAGTCCCTTTCCACTATAAAAGTAGTCATGTGCTCACGGTCTACCTTGGCGTAAACTATGATGACATCGGCCCATCCGGCATTGGTAATATACTGCTTGGTTCCGTTCAAGATGTAATACTTTCCGTCTTCGCTCAATTCCGCCCGGGTCTGGCAGTTAAGAGCATCCGAGCCCGCTTCCGGTTCAGTAAGCGCGTACGCACAGATTTTTTCCCCGGTAGCCAGCTCCGGCAAATACTTTTTCTTCTGCTCATCGCTTCCAAAGAATACTATGGGAAGAGAGCCAATACCTACCTGTGCCCCAAATGCAAGTGCAAAAGAGCCAGAACCGTGCGACATGTTCTCGGTAATAACCGAGCTGCTGATCTTGTCTCCTTCGTCTCCACCGTACTCTTCGGGGATGTCATTGCCCAACAGGCCCAGTTCCCCCGCTTCCCGGAGAAGACCTACCGTTACCCCTTCTGCTTTTTCTTCAATCTCGTCAATCCTGGGCTGCACCTTGTCCTTGCAAAATTCGCGTGTAGTGTTGCGCACCATCAAGTGGATCTCATCAAAGTCTTCCGGGGTAAAGACATCCTGTGGGTCAGCTTTGCTGAGTAAAAATTCTCCGCCTTTGATTTCTTTTTCACCCATCCTCCTGTGAATCCTCCTTTTATAAAATAATTTTTTACCACTTAAATAATTTCGCTAGTTAAGTATTTTTTCCCTGCCGGAGATTAAAATCTTTTTTTAAAAGTTGATTGATTTACATCTATATTTACATTTACATGACCAACAATATTGCATAAATTATAAAATTTTAAAAGTAATTGCTCAAACAGTTACCATACACAAGACAAATTGAGCTCCCGGTGGGTAACATGCCTTACCGGGAGCTCAAAAAATATAGCTTTCTTACAATCTACTATTTTTCATCTACCACGAATACTTCCCATACTACTCTTTCACCATCGCCCTGGCACGCTTCGTCTTCTGGCGCAGGCTGCCCTTCAAACTGTATTTCCGGCGGAATCGGCGCCCCGGCTTCTAAAGCATCATCTAAAGCATCCGCATCCCTTAAAGCTTCCAGCGCACCTATTCCTATAATCAACTCACCGTCCTCTACAAACACATCTCCTTCT
>PWGO01000030.1 GCA_003554525.1 Syntrophomonadaceae bacterium
CCATGCAGAGCTTTCAGCACATAAACCAGCATGGGAATTCCTTTTATTGGAATGGCTGCCTTGTTGCTTGCTTCGGCGTATTTTTCCAGCTCTCCTTCTGAAGATGAACCTGCCAGTACTACAATGTTTATCATAAGGCTTACCTCCCCGGTTTATTACTGGCTTTAGTCTTCAATCCAACTCGCCCATGCTTGATATCCCTGGTTTTCCAGGAAAGAAGCCTTTTGAAAAGCAGTTTTAATATTATTAACCAGGGAAAAAACTGTGGGCCCGCTTCCAGACATAACAGGAATTAGACCAATTTGTTTAAATACTTTTTTTAAATCCTGGATCTGAGGATAAATTGCCAGGGCTGCTTTTTCCAAGTCGTTTAACTCTTCATGCGCAAACCATTTTATGATTTTCTCCTTATTTTTTTGGTCCAGAAAATTAACAAAAGAAGAAAAATCTATCTCTTTGCCGGGTGGTGAGTGGGGTGGCATGGATTGATATATTCGGGCAGTACTGACTGAAAGCTCATACGGCCTGGCCATAACCAGGCCAAAAAAAGGAAGGTTTGATAAGGTAGTTAGCTTTTCACCTGTGCCCTCGGCCAGTACCGTGCCCCCTTGAAGGCAAAAAGGCACATCCGCCCCCAGTTTCCCGCCTATTATTTTAAGGTCACTCCATCCAAGCCCCAACCCCCACAAGGAATTAAGACCAATTAATGTAGCAGCAGCATCACTGCTTCCCCCGGCAAGACCCGCACCCGGAGGTATATTTTTATACAGGGTAATAGTAGCACCCCCGAAATAACCTGTTTGGTGTTTTAACAGGCTAGCGGCACGGTATATCAAATTTTCTTTCCGGTCAAGTTTTATCCCGTAGCATTTAATATTAAAGTCTGTAGCATTGTGGTTCAGAAAAAGAATATCCTTCAGCCCGATTTGTTGCATGATTGTTTTTATGTCATGATATCCGTCGCTTCTTTTTTGTAAAACCTTTAATCCTAGATTAATTTTGGCCGGAGCAAATATTTTCATATAAACCAACTTCTCCTCCCGGTTAACTAAACCACCATCTTCTCTGCTACAAGCACCGGGGCGACAAGCGTGGATTTTCCGTAATCCCGGGTATGCGGCCCCTTTTGGCTACAGGCTTTCCCTCAACTTCTTTAACATCCATGGTCATATCTATAGCTGGAGCCCGGGAAATGTAACTTCCTACTCCAAAAGCATCAGCTCCTGCTTCAGAAAGCACGGGTATCCTTTCAGCATTAATACCACCGGAAACAAAGACTTGAACATGGGGATAACCTGCCTGTATCAATCTGGCCTTGACTTCTTTCACCAGCCCAGGGGTCACCCCTCCCCTTTCACTGGGCGTGTCCAGGCGAACCGCGGCCAGTTTATCTTTTAAGGCTTCGGCTACTCTAAGCGCTTCTTCAGCTTCATCTTTAAAAGTGTCAACCAGGATTATCCGCAAGGCTTCTTCTGACATTATTTCATCATATTTACAAGCTACTTCAACCGTATCCCCAACCAGCAGAAAAACCGCATGAGGTACTGTCCCCGCAGGCTCTCTGCCCATTAACTTGGCTCCCAGGACACAACTGCACCCATCTACTCCTCCTATGAGGGCTGCCCTCTCCATTACCGGCGCCACTGCCGGGTGTACGTGCCGCGCGCCAAAACAAAAAACTTTCTTGTCTCCTGCAGCTTCTTTGCATTCACGGGCGGCAGTAGCCCATCCGCTGGAGCTAGCCAGCATACCCAGTAGCGCTGTTTCATGTGCAGCATACAAGCCGTAAGGTCCTTCTATCCTCATTACCACTTCTTTTTCATTGATGGCTTCGCCTTCCGGTACTGTCCATACTTTTATTTTTTGGTTATCCTTATTCAAAAATCTTAATAAATTTACTGCTTCCTCAGTACCGGCAGCAACTCCTCCCCGGGATGAAAATATTTCTACCGTAGCTTCTTGATCCAGTCTGCTCATATGCTTGAGTATTTCTCGGGTCCTTATAAAATATATATCACTGGTTATACCATTAACAATTTCCTGGTGTGTGGCCGAATGTATTATCCTGTCCGGATTTACTAGATAATCTTGTATATCTTTTAGCGTTACAATTTCACTATCCAAGAAAATAACCTCCCGCTTTTCTTGTACTTAATTTATAACTTTTACTCCCAAAGTGTTCTCCATCTCTTTTAAGGCAAAACGGTGGGCTTCTTCATCAAAACTAGCCACTGTGCTAGGATTGACTTCTACTTCATATTCGCGCATACGGGCATCTGCTGCCGTATAAATTATGCAGATATTAGTACATACCCCTGTTAACTCCATTTTTTCAATACCTTTTTCCCTTAAAGTCAAATCCAGATCGGTGCCATAAAAAGCACTAAACCTGCGCTTGGGGATAACTATTTCCTGGGAACTATTCTCCGGCCGTAGTTCGGATACTAATTCAGCGCCTTTTTCTCCTTTTAAGCAATGGGGCGGGAACATGGTAAATTCTCCGTCATCAGACAAATGTTGATCGACGACAAAAAAAATGAACTCTCCATTTTTCCGGTAATCTTTCAGCTTGTCTTTAATATGAGGAATTATTTCTTTACCGGCAGGGCCTACGCTTAAAGCCCCGTCCTCCTGAATAAAATCGTTTAACATATCCACCACCAGTAAAGCTCGCCTCATGCTTATCTCCCCTCCAATCTTTTTTTTGTTTTATTCCACAGAATAAAAGAAAATCCTTTTCCTTTTAATATGTTTATTTAATTGACTAGTCGTATAATTTATAAGTTCGAGAAATACGCTCGAAAAAAAGATATGCCCTTAAACAAGGGCATATCTGCCATCACTATTGATTTTGTTGATAAGACCGGGATAAGTCCTTTTCAGCCTTTTCTATAGCAACTTTCACCAGGTTACCACAGTTACGAGAGCTGACACCTCCCCAACCTTCTTTTCTTACGATACCTTCTACCCCAAGTTCCCGGGCAATTTCATACTTTAACAAATCTGACATTACGGGACGCCTGCGGGGCAAAAGTTATCACTCCTTTTTTTATAATGATGGCATTATTATTTTAAACCATAATAACTAAAGCATTCCCGAAAATCATAACCAATAATGGAGGATCATTAAATAAAAAAGAACCTGTTACCAGGTTCTTTTTTATTTAATACTGGGTTTTTATAAATATTGTTTTAAATCAACTATTGGAAGCAACTTTGTCCGTGGAAAAACTAAGTTTGACTGTTTCAGTAAGCACATCAGCGTAACTAAAAGAAAGCCGTTGAAAATAGTTGTTTTCTTCTACCCTTATAATGAAAATGGAAGGATAGGTATTCTCCAGTATCCCTTCCTTTTCAAAGGTTTTTTTCCTGCCACGGTTGGCTTTTAGCTTAATAGTTTCACCCACGTGATCTTTAAGTTCTTCCCTTATTTCACACAGCACGTCTTTTGACAATATTTACCACCTCTAGCGTATATAGACAACCTTTTGAAAAGTATATCATAATCAAGGCATGAAAGTCAAGGAAAATAAAGACCGTGCAAAGTCGGGCACCATTTAAGCACTACCGTGTATATTTGTCTGCAACCTTGGAGGCCCCATAGGATTCAGGCTTGATACGGGCATCGTAACCGCTACCTATGACCATTCCTACTATCTCCCGGATTATCTCTCTGGTATCCCCTTTTTCTCCTATATCCAGATGTATTTCTATGTTCATCCCGGAGTAGCTACTGCGGGATAATTTTTCAGCAAGCCTGCTGGCCACTTCCAGGCTTAACGATGCTTCAAAATAAATCCTTTGACGCAAACTATCCATATAAAGTTGTTTTTGTTTCTGAAAATAGTACTTGCCGCCTTTACCTATACGGTGTATGATTATAGCCGTAACGAATGTGACATTTTCGTTCAAGTAAGCATGAGAATCAGTGCCTATAATAAGCTTATAATCTTCTTCAGGCTGTTGGTCAATATAGTTTAAAATATCGTCGAAAGTTGCGCTTAATGTAAGTTCTCCTTTGGATGGACTGATAAAATTCATGTATCTCGACCTTTCTTATGGTAAATTACCTGAGGTTATTATAAATTAACCGGGACAGCATTGCAAATTCCCCGGTAGAAAGCTCTTCGGCTCTCATGCTTCGGTCTATTTGAGCTTTTTCCAGCCATTGTTCTATTTGCTTCTTTTCCAATTTCAAACTGCCGTGTAGTGCATTGAGTATGGTTTTTCGACGCTGACCGAAGGCAGCAAAAACTATTTTTTTAAAAAATACTTTGTCAAAAACCAGGTACTTAGTTTCATTAGGATGCATGGTTATTACTGCTGAATCCACCTTGGGAGCAGGATAAAACACATTCCTGCTTACAGAAAATTTATATTCTGCTTGAGTAAAACAATCCACCAGTACACTGAGGGCCCCGTAATCTGAAGAACCAGGTCTGGCCACCATGCGACGGGCCACTTCTTTTTGTACCATAAGCACAGATTGGTTCCAGTCCATTTCTCCTATCAGCAACCGGTAAATAAAAGAAGAAGTAATATAATAAGGTAAATTGGCCACGATTTTTACGCCGGCAATCTTCCCCCAGGCTTCAAAAGACAAATCAGCCAAATTTTCTTTACGTATATCTGTTTCTTTTATTTTTACCCGAGGACACTTGTGCAGCCATCCCTTTAAAATAGTAGTTAGGCCGTGGTCTATTTCTATGGCCAACAGGCGGGCGCCAGTTTGTGCAAGGGGTAGCGTTAAAACTCCCACCCCGGAACCAATTTCCAGTATATAATCTTCAGGATTGGCCTTTACCAGGTGTAATATTTTATTAACAGTATTTTGATCTACTAAAAAATTTTGCCCCCACTTTTTGCGCAAAGAAATGCGCTTTTCTCTTAATATATTTTTTATTTGGGCGGGCGATGTCAGGTTAAGGGTTTCCATGATCATCTATAACCGAGGGGGAAGTATGTTAAATAAACGTTTAACATTGATGAGGCAGCTTTCTTCCAGTTCTTCATGCATTATACCTTTAATACGCGCTACTTCAGCATAGGACTGAACGATATATGCCGGTTCATTCCGTTTGCCCCGGTACTTTTGAGGAGCTAAAAAAGGAGCATCAGTTTCTACCAGCATCCGATCCAGGGGGACTTCTTCTACTACTTCTCTAAGGCGTTTTGACTTGGGATAGGTTATTGGACCGGCAAAGGAAATAAAATAACCTTTACTCAATGCTTTTTGTGCAAAAGCAAGGTCACCTGAGAAGCAGTGCAATACTCCTCCTACCTGGTGAGCTTGTTCCTCGTCTAATATACGACTGGTGTCTTCGTAAGCATCGCGGCAGTGTACTACCAGGGGCAAATTCAATTCACGGGCTAAACGTATTTGTTTCCTGAACGCATCTTTTTGCTTGCGGGCAGGAGACCTCATGCGAAAATAGTCCAGCCCAGTTTCTCCCACTGCTACCACACGAGGGGAGGAAGCCAGTTCTTTCAGCTGCTTTATAAAGTTATCTTTTAACTTATCCACATCATGGGGATGCACCCCCACGGTAGCCCATATTCGGGAGTAGTTTGAAGCCAGGTGTACCACTTCCTGGGATGAAGACGGACTTGTGCCGATAGTAATCATGGCTTTAACCCTGTTCTTTTCAGCTCGCTTTAGCACTTCATCAAAATCATCCCTGTAATCGGGAAAATCCAGGTGAACATGAGTGTCTACCAGTCCGCCCATCTTAAGAAAGTTCACTCCCGGGAGATATTTTATCATCGACGGTAGCCAATACCGTTTTCCCTTCATGGTCTGAAGCTGCCAGCAACATTCCTTCCGATCGTTCACCTTTTATTTTGGTGGATTTTAAATTACTTACTACCAGAACCAGGCGGCCTTTTAGGTCCTGAGGAGCATAGTGCAGGGCTATGCCTGCAACAATTTGCCGATCATCTCCATCTCCCAGGTTAATCTTTAGCTTTATCAACTTGTCAGCGCCGGAGACAAATTCCGCTTCTTTAACTTCGCCTACTTTAACTTGTACTTTTTTGAAGTCGTCCAGGGTAATTACACCGGTAACCTTCTCTTTTCCGGACCTGAGAGGAGAATCCCCGGTGCTCCAGGCAATTTCCGTATTCAAGTTTAAGCGTGGATAAAGATCTTCTTCTCTTTTGATAGAAATACCGTAAGGCATTTGCCCCCAATGCCTCAGACTTTCCCAGGTTTGTAGTCGGTTGTGTTCTGAAATACCGATTTGACGCCATATTTTAGGCGGGGTGTTAACCATAAAAGGTTGAAGTAAAATACTAACAAAGCGTATCCCTTCAAATAAATTGTAAAGCACTTCCCCCAGGCGATCTTTCCGATCTTCATGCCGGGCCAATTCCCAGGGAGCATTGTCTTCAATATATTTATTGCATGCCCCGATTAATTTCCATAACTCCGATAGGGTATCACTTATCAGAAGCTGATCCATTAATTTTTCCATCTTCGAAGAGGTATCTAGAGCCTGCTGCTTAAGATTTTTGTCTCCCGGGGTTTCTTCTCCCTGCGGCTCAGGTATAACCCCATTAAAATATCTTTCCACCATGGTCAGAGTACGGCTAAGCAGGTTGCCCAGGTCGTTTGCCAGATCCGCGTTAATACGTTTTACCAGAGATTCAATACTAAAACTACCATCGGCTCCAAAAGGAATCTCCCGCAGAAGATAATAACATATAGCATCGGAGCCATAGCGGCTGGCCAGCACTTTGGGATCTATCACATTACCCCTGGATTTAGACATTTTACCCTCATTTAACATTAACCACCCGTGCCCAAAAACCTTACGGGGCAGCGGAAGATCCAGGGCCATTAAAAAGATTGGCCAGTAAATGGTATGAAAACGGACTATCTCTTTACCAATCAGGTGCACATCAGCAGGCCAGTAACGCTCAAACTTTTCCTGGTCTCCGGTCATATATCCCAACGCTGTAATATAATTGCTCAGTGCATCAAGCCAAACATAAATCACGTGATCGGGATCAAAAGGAACCTGAATACCCCAGTCGAAGGTGGTCCTGGAAACACACAGATCCTCCAGGCCAGGGTCCAGAAAATTGTTAATCATTTCGTTTTTCCTGGAAGCAGGCTGAATGAATTCGGGATGTTCTTCTATGTGTTTACGCAACCTGTCAGCGTATTTCGACATCCGGAAAAAGTAGCTTTCTTCTGCCACCATTTCCACACTACGCCCGCAGTCGGGACAACTGCCATCCTGGAGCTGCCTTTCCAGCCAAAACGATTCACAAGGGGTGCAATACCAACCTTCATAGTTGCTTTTGTATATGTCCCCCTGCTCATAAAAACGGGTAAAAATTTTTTGCACCACCTTACGGTGCCTCTCTTCCGTAGTCCTTATAAAATCGCTGTAATTAATATCCAGCTGGGACCACAAATCTTTTATCCAGGCTACAATTTCATCAACGTACTGCTGGGGCTCTTTACCAGATGCTTCCGCCTGCCTCTGGATTTTTTGACCGTGTTCATCGGTTCCTGTTAAAAACCATACATCATAACCGGTTAGTGTTTTAAAGCGAGCTATAGCGTCTGCCGCCACGGTAGTGTATGAATGGCCAATATGAAGCCTATCATTGGGATAATAAATAGGAGTAGTAATATAAAAGGTTCTCCTTGTCAATGTTACCTATCCCTCCTGCTGGATAATAGGTTGCGCGGGCAATGTATTTTTAAATATGTAAATTATATCAAATGAAATACCGGAGTCAAGTAATATCATTAAAAGACCAGGAATTCCGCAAATGCTTTCTAAAACAAAGCTCCTGTTGAGCAAAAAACGGTTAGGAGCATTAAATTTTGGTGAGCCTTTTAAAGAGTAAAATTCACCCTTTTGCCGCTTTTGCAGAAAGCGGCGGGAAAGCTACCATATTGCTGAAGCTTTGGCCGGGATGTTTCACCACGAGGTTAAAAGCGCTAACCATAATCCCAAATAGTAAATTCTGTAGAAAATATGGTAATCGAAATTTCATCTACCAGACTTTTTTGAGTATAACGTTTCGCATATTCGACCAGATGGCGAAAAAGAAACAACAGGAAAAGGTTTACCGCAATGACAATGAGCCACCTCATAACCAAAA
>PWGO01000025.1 GCA_003554525.1 Syntrophomonadaceae bacterium
ACCCCCCATGCCATGTTATCCCGGGCTGTCTGTGGAGTTAGAAAGCAGACCCTTATAGTTAATATGCCCGGTAGCCCCGGTGCGGTAGAAGAAAATTTTGAAATTATATCCCGCAGTTTATCCCACGCTATAGAAGTTTTGCGGGGAAAAACAGTGGACTGCTACCCCCACGAACAATAGCCAGAAAAACAACCAGGCTTAAATTTGGGCCCGGTAGTACAACTTTACCGGGGTGTGGGTGGGTAACACCCGGGCAATGCAACCGCCGTTTTAAAAATAAATTTAGTGGTTTATTATGCATAATACTGCCATTAAATGCACATCATAACTGTACAGCACAGCCAACCATTGGTTATGTTTATAATTATTATCTGGAAAAGTGAAAATATCAGCAAGCGAGTGAAAGTGCAATAAATAGAAAATAAAAGATATAAACCAAATATCACAGGAAATAGAAGCATGCAAAAGATATATCGTAGTAAAGGGAATATAAAGGGTTTGAATAATCCCTACCCCTTTACTATTATTATTGTTGGAAATGTTAGCACTCTATTTAATTGAGTGCTGCTAACATAGTAAAATACAACATAAACAAAGGAGGTATAAACAAGATGAACCTGAAACCCTTGGGTGACCGGGTAGTAGTAAAAGTTATGGAAGCTGAAGAAAAAACCAGCAGTGGTATAGTTCTGCCCGATACCGCCAAAGAAAAGCCACAGCAGGGGGAAGTAAAAGCCGTAGGCAGTGGAAAAATGCTGGATAACGGCAGCAAGGTGGAACCGGAAATTAAAGTGGGGGACAAGGTGCTTTTCTCCAAGTTTGCCGGCACCGATGTTAAGGTGGAAGGAGAAGATTATTTGATCCTGCGTCAAGATGATGTCTTGGCCATAGTTGAGTAAAAATAGTTGAGTAAAAATAGTTGAGTAAAAATAGTTGAGTAAAAAATTGAACGAAGGAGGTAATAAACAATGGCTAAACAGCTGCTATTTCATGAAGAAGCACGCCGTTCACTGGAAAGCGGAGTTAACCAGTTAGCGGACACGGTGAAAGTAACCCTGGGGCCAAAAGGCCGCAACGTGGTACTGGATAAAAAGTTTGGATCTCCGCAGATAACCAACGACGGGGTAACTATAGCCAGGGAAATTGAATTGGAAGACCCGTATGAAAACATGGGAGCCCAGCTGGTAAAAGAAGTCGCTACCAAAACCAACGATATCGCCGGCGACGGCACTACTTCCGCATGCCTATTAGCCCAGGCCATTATAAGGGAAGGTATTAAAAACGTGGCGGCAGGCGCCAACCCCATGATTCTAAGAAAAGGCATAGAAAAGTCTGTGGAGAAAGTGGTTAAAGAGCTGGAAAGCATCAGCAAACCGGTAGAAACCCGGGAGTCTATATCCCAGATTGCAGCTATCTCCGCGAACGATGATTCCATAGGAGAACTTATTGCCGACGCCATGGAAAAAGTAGGCAAGGACGGGGTTATAACCGTAGAAGAATCCAAGGGCTTTAATACCGACTTGAAAGTCGTGGAAGGAATGCAGTTTGACCGCGGTTACATTTCTCCTTACATGGTTACTGACAGCGAAAAGATGGAAGCTGTACTGGAAGAACCGTATATACTTATAACCGACCGTAAAGTAGGCAACATACAGGATATACTTCCCTTGCTGGAAAAGATTGTTCAACAAGGGAAACAACTGCTTTTAATTGCGGAAGAAGTAGAAGGCGAAGCGCTGGCTACCCTGGTAGTAAACAAAATCCGGGGTACGTTTACCTGTGTAGCCGTAAAAGCTCCCGGTTTTGGTGACCGCCGCAAGGCCATGCTGGAAGATATAGCCACATTGACCGGCGGACAGGTAGCCTCCGAAGACCTGGGTATTGAACTCAAGAACGTGGATATAGATATGCTGGGAAGGGCACGGCAGATAAGGATCACTAAAGATGAAACCGTTGTAGTTGACGGATACGGCGCTACTGACGATATCCAGAAGCGTATAAGCCAGATAAGGGCTCAAATAGAAGAGACTACTTCCGATTTCGACCGGGAAAAACTGCAGGAGCGGCTGGCCAAGCTGGCCGGCGGAGTAGCAGTAGTAGAAGTAGGCGCTGCCACGGAAACGGAAATGAAGGAAAAGAAACTCCGTATAGAAGACGCGTTGTCTGCTACACGTGCTGCAGTAGAGGAAGGTATTGTCCCCGGTGGAGGAGTTACCTACTTAAATATATCTCAAGTCCTGGATAAACTTATGGATGAACATGAAGGAGACGAGGCCACCGCTATCAAGCTTATCAAAAGGGCCATGGAAGAGCCGCTGCGACAGATTGCAGAAAACGCCGGAGCGGAAGGTTCGGTAATTGTAGAAAAAGTCAGGGAAATGGATAAAGGAACGGGTTACAACGCCATGACCAACAAGATTGAAAACCTGATGGAAGCAGGAGTTATAGACCCGGCCAAAGTTACCCGCTCTGCTATCCAAAATGCAGCCAGCATAGCAGCACTGTTCCTGACCACGGAAGGAATTGTAGCCGATAAACCGGAAGAAAACGGTGACCAGGGAGGAGGCATGCCCCCTGGAGCCGGCATGGGCGGAATGGGCGGCATGATGTAGTAAAAAGCCGCTAAAAGGCTGTCCCCACGGGGCAGCCTTTTTATTTTTCTCTACCCGGTGCGTAATTTTAGAAGTTAGGGTTTAGTAGAGGGGCTTGTATCTTGTCTCTTGTATCTTGCATCTTGCTTCTTGCAGGTGGGTCTTTTATTCTCTAAGCTTTCACACCGTGAGCAGTAAATATTTTTATTTGTTTTCCACCGGAAGGTTTGTAGCCCAAAACGTTGAAAAATATGTTAGAGTATAATTAAATGTAACCTTCCGGGATCAAGTTTAAATTTATTTATTGGCCGTTAACTGTTAAAATAACATTGTACCGATAATGTAATGATAAGGTGATAATATGATATGGAAAATAACAGGATTGATTTTGGTAACCGTGTTTTTACTTTCCGGAGGCATAGCCTGCTACGAGTTTGGGCAGCGTGATTCCGGGAAAGAAGAAAAAGAGTTAAAGGAAAACCATGTAGAAATCCCGCAAACGGTAGAAGAAGATAAGGCCCGCGGTGAAGGTGAAGAAAATGAAGAATTAAAAAAAGATACTCCCCGAACAGAGGAGAAAAATAAACGCGAGGATACTACACCGGAAGCTGAAAAAGAAAGAAGGGTTAAAGACAACGGGCCTAAAGTTGATGCAGGTGAAAAAGAGCAAACCCCTGACACACCCGACAGGCAAGAAACAAAAAAGAGTGTTTCTAAAACTGAAGGCTACCACTCTAAACCCCCGGAAATAACTCCACCGGAAATGAAACCGCCGGAAATCACTTCGCCCCGGAGGGACAAGTCGGAAAAACGCCCCGGAATTAAGCCTCCGGAAATTACCTCCCCCGAACTGGTATCACCGGAAATAACTATTAACGTAACCGGGGAAGAAGAAGGAGAAGAAGAATTAGAAATAATTATACCGGATAAACTTTTATTTGAATTTGACCAGAGTAATTTAAAACCGGCAGCCAAAGATATACTGGAAGAAATAAATGAGGAAATACTGCAGGAACTTGAAAAAGCTAAAATTATTATAAAGGGACATACCTGCAACCTTGGGCCGACGGATTACAACTACCAGCTTTCCAAACAGCGCGCCCGGTCTGTTCTTTTCTGCCTGGAAGAAAAAGTCGAATCGGGTGATATAGAATTCCAGGTAGAGGCTTACGGGGATACCAGGCCTGCTGCTTCTAATGAAACAGAAGAAGGAAGGCGAAAAAACCGCAGGGTAGAGCTGATAGTTATTCCCGAATCTTAACATGTATGGTAACTACCCGGGCGTTTTACTACATACTTTAAAGTTTAACCGGTTTGATGTATATTATATTGTAATGACCAGTAGCCAGGCTCTGCCAAAAAGGAGGTAATAAAAATTTCCAAAGTTTTGGTCCTCGACCTGGGAGGCAGGCTAACCCAGCATATCGCCCGCCGGATAAGGGAAAAAGGAGTTTACAGTGAAGTGCTACCCTGCGCTGCAGCGCCGGAAGAAATAAAAAGCAGGGGAGCAGGTGCGGTTATTATATGCGGGGGACCTGAATACGTAAAAGATGATACTATCAAGTTGCTGGATCCTGGGCTCTTTGAAGAAATTCCTGTTTTAGCCATGGGGTACGGAATCATCCCGGCGGTTAACTTCAGCGGGGGTAAAATTGCTAACTTGAATGGAGACAAAGGTGGAGAGGTAAAAACTGAAGTATATCCCGAAAAACACCCGGGGCTATGGGGAGGTTCTTTTTCCAGTTTCAAAATACCCTGGATGGGTGATTACAGCATAGAATACCTCCCCCCTGGCTGGAATTCCGCTGCAAAAACCGAAACAGGAACTGTGGCCGCTGCAGTTTCAGCCGGGAACAGGTGGTGGTTGCTCGGTTTTATTCCGCCGGAGCCTGTCCTGGACAATGTACTGGAACACTTCTTGTTTGAAGTTTCCGGCCTTCAGGGCGGCTGGACACCTGCTTCTCTGGTTGAACAGTCGGTAACAGAAATCAGGAATACGGTGGGAGATAAAGCCGGGGCGGTTTGTGGCCTGAGCGGCGGTATTGACTCCGCTGTTTCGGCATTACTGGTACACCGTGCCATTGGCAGCAGGTTAACCTGTATTTTTGTGGATCACGGATTGCTCCGGGAAGGAGAAGCAGAACAGGTTATAAAAACTTTCCGGGAGGATTTCGCGCTAAACCTGATAACTGTGGATGCTTCCAAAGAGTTTTTAGAGCTTCTCAAGGGAGTTAAAGACCCGGAAGAAAAAAGGAAAGTTATCGGCAATCATTTTATCCGGGTTTTTGAAAGGGAAGCCGTAAAGCTGGAAAACGTAAAATACCTGGTGCAGGGAACTATTTACCCGGATATTATTGAAAGCATGTCTCCATCGGGGAAAGTGGTTAAATCACATCACAATGTAGGCGGACTGCCGGACAGCATGAATCTATCTCTGTTAGAGCCAGTAAAGGAACTTTTTAAAGATGAGGTTCGCCAGGCAGGTAAAGCATTGAAGCTGCCGGAGGAAATGATAAACCGGCACCCGTTTCCCGGACCCGGGCTTGCTGTAAGGGTGCTGAGGGAAATTAACGAAGAAAAGTTAGAGATTGCCCGCAGGGCCAACGCTGTAGTTGAAGAAGAAGTTAAAAAAGAGGGGCTGTACTACCATCTATGGCAAGCTTTTGCAGTATTGCCTGATATGCGTTCTGTGGGTGTTAAAGGGGAAAGTCGCACCTACGATTATCCCATTATCTTCCGCGCCGTTACCAGCCAGGACGCCATGACCGCAGCCTGGTATCCCTTCTCGCATGATTTTCTGGATCGGCTGGCCCGCCGCCTGGTAGAAGAGGTTCCGCAGGTTAACCGGGTTGCTTACGATATAACCTCCAAGCCCCCGGCTACTATAGAATGGGAGTAATATACGGCTTGCTACTCCTTTTAATAATAAAATGTAGTTGACATTACGGGAGGTAAATTATGTTGGAAAAGGAAAATTCACTTGAATTACTGCTTAACCCCGCTTCAGTTGCCACCGCAGGTGCCAACAACAATCCCATGAAAATGGGAACTCTACAGGCTTTAAGTATAATCAAAGACGGTTTTCCGGGCAAACTTATGCCCATCCACCCGCAGGAAGAAAAAGTGCTGGGTTGGCCCGCCTGGCCTTCCGTGGCGGAACTACCGGAAACCCCTGATCTTGCCATGCTGGTAGTCCCGCCCGACCAGGTAGTCCCTTTAATGGGGGAATTTGGTAAAATAGGCACCCCCCGGGCTATAATAATAAGTGCCGGTTTTAAAGAAACGGGGCACCGTGGATACAACATGGAGAAACAGTTAGAAGAAATTTCACAAAGATACGGCATCCGATTCCTGGGGCCTAATTGCATGGGGGTAATCAATACCCATCTTCCGTTAAATGTAACCGTGGCTACATATAACGACCAGCCGGGTAAGCTGGGGATGATTTCCCAGAGCGGCACTTACGTAACCCAGACCCTGGCTTATTTAAGGAAAAGGGGAATCCGGTTCAGTAAAGCAGTAAGTGTAGGCAACGAAGGGGATATAGATACTGTAGAGGCCCTGGAATACCTGGGTAAAGACGAGCACACCCGGGCTATAGCACTCTACCTGGAAGGCTTAAAAGACGGTGAAAAATTTCTGCGCGTAGCCAGGGAAATAACCCCGCACAAGCCGATTATTGCCCAGTACGTAGGAGGTTCGGAAGCCGGTGCCCGGGCCAGCATGAGCCATACCGGGGCCATGGCCGGGCCTGATGAACTGGTCGACGGCCTGTTTAAACAGGCCGGTATTCTTCGGGTAGATTCCATAGAAGATTTATACACCCGGGGCTGGGTGCTGGCAACCCAGCCGGTTCCCCGGGGCAACAGGGTAGGAGTGATTACCAACTCAGGCGGCCCGGGCACCGCCATGTCTCATACCTGTAATGCCAGTGGAATGGAAGTCCCCGCTTTCTCAGAAAAGCTGCAGGAGGAATTAAAATCCCACCTGGAACCACATGCCGCCAGCGGCAACCCCGTGGATTTGACCTTTCATTTGGATACGCATGTACTGACCAACACTGTCCCGGAAATAATTATGAAAAGCGGGGAAGTTGATGCCATAGTCCTTCACGGCGCCATGGGCAGCTCTTTCCGGAGTGAAGTTTATCCCCACATCAAAGAGCTTATAGGAAACATAAGCCTGGACACATTTCTTCACTCTTTCCAGGACAATCTTTCAGAAAAAGTACAACTACCTGGGAAATACGGTGTTCCCATGGTGATATCTTCTTTTTTCGGGCGAAGCGACAACTATACCGCGGCTTACCAGGATAACGACATCCCGGTTTTTGATTCTCCGGAAAAAACGGCCTGGGGCCTCTTGAGCCTCCACCGGTACCGCCAGGTTTTAAATAGAAAAACAGACCCCCAACCCCATAAACTGCCCTCTGCTTCCCCTGAAGCCTGGAATATTATAAATGAAGCCCTGGAGCAGGGACGGCAAAACCTTAACGAGTTTGAAGCCAAAAAGCTGCTATCCCTTTACCAGGTGCCGGTAACGGAGGAAGAACTTGTAGCCACAGAAGAAGAAGCTGTGGAAGCTTCACGCAAGATTGGCTTTCCGGTGGTAGTAAAGGGGTGTTCCTCGTCTTTAACACATAAAACGGAAAAAGGCCTGGTTTTCCCCGGAGTAAACAGCGAAGAAGGAGTGTTGCACTGCTTTAAAAAGATTAAGAACAACAGCCCGGAAGATACTTTAGTTTTGATATCGCAAATGGTACAAGGAAAACGGGAATTTATGGCCGGGATGACCAGGTTCAAGGGCTTTGGCCCCGCTGTTCTTTTCGGGTTGGGCGGTATCCTTACCGAAGCCCTGCAGGATACAACCATGAGGCTGGCGCCCCTGAATGGACCGGAAGCTGAAGAAATGATATACGACATAAAATCCCGCGGGCTTTTAGGAAAATACAGGGGCATGCCTGAAGTAAATATTGAAGCCTTGAAATTTCTGCTGCAGGCTGTGGGTAACACGGCTATTTTACACCCCCAGATATCGGAACTTGACTTGAACCCGGTAATAATTAGCGGCAGCAGTCCAGTAGTAGTTGATGCTTTGATTGTTGTAAAAACGCCGGTTTAGTGTTAAATTTTACTATTATGTTCTTTTCACCCCTGAATAGTTACAAATAAAGAACAAAATAGAATAAGGAGGTATAGTGTTTTATGGAGAAAAACCGTGTTATTATAGTTATGGGAAGCGATTCTGATCTGCCCGTCATGAAAGAGTGTGCTCATGCGCTGGAAGAGTTTAACATAAGTTACTCTATTAACGTATGTAGTGCTCACCGGCAGCCGCAGAAAACCGCCTCTCTTACGCAGGAAGCAGAAAAAAACGGGGCGGAAGTTTTTATAGCCGGAGCGGGAGGCGCAGCTCACCTTCCCGGGGTTATTGCTTCTTACACCACCCTCCCGGTAATCGGGGTTCCTGTAAGAACATCTTTTTACGGTGGTGCGGATTCCCTGTATTCTATAGTACAAATGCCCCGGGGCATACCGGTAGCTACCGTGGCGGTAAACGGGGCTTATAACGCGGGCCTGCTGGCAGTGCAGCTACTTTCCCTGGCGGATGATTCTTTAAAAGGCAAATTAAAGGAATACCGGGAAAAGTTATCTCAAGGAGTGGAAAAGAAAAATGAACTTCTCCAGGAAAAAGGTATAGACGAATACCTGAAAGAAAAAGAAAAATAATGAATTTCAGCCCCGCAGCCCGGGTTGATTTATTTTACCAATTGGTTAACTACTTGTTTCATTGCATTTATTGAACTTTATTTGTTGAAACCGGGAGGGACAAGGAGATGAAACCTGGTATTTCTACATTATACCTGAAAGAAGACCGGATGGAAGAAGAATGCGGCGTTTTTGGTGGAGTTATGGATGACGAGGAAAATGCTGCCCGTATGGCTTGTTTTGCCCTTTATGCCCTGCAGCACCGTGGTCAGGAAAGTGCAGGTATTGCTATAAGCTCAAGTGACGGTATCAGCGTTACCAAAGGGTTAGGGCTGGTTTCTGAAGTGTTTCCTGATCTGTCGCGAATAGAAGGCAGACCGGGGAAGCTGGTATCCGGACATGTACGTTATTCTTACGGACCTGAGGGAAGCAGGCCGGAAAATTCGCAACCCTTGTTCCTGAGGTACAAGCACGGAGAAATAGCTGTATCGCATAACGGCAACCTTACCAATAACAGAGAATTAAAAAACGAGCTGGAACAGCAGGGTTCTATTTTTCAAACTACTACAGATAGCGAGCTACTGGCTCACCTGGTAGCCAGGGAGGGAAGCCCCAACCTCATTGATTCGCTTAAAAACGTACTCCCACGTTTAAAAGGAGGTTTTGCCTATGTAATACTGGCCCCCCAGATGGTAATAGGTATAAGAGACCCACTGGGGATAAGGCCGCTGTCACTGGGGGTAATTAACGGTGAAAATTACCTGGTAGCTTCTGAAACCTGCGCTTTTGACACCCTGGGTGCAGAGTTTGTCAGGGAAGTACAGCCAGGAGAAATGATAGTAATTACCGAAAATAACGTATCCAGCTACCGGTTCTCTGATCAGGGTTCCGCCTTATGCGTTTTCGAATATATATATTTTGCGCGTCCCGATAGTAACCTCTGCGGCAAAAATGTGCATCTGGTCCGCAAGGAGTTGGGTAAAGCCCTGGCTAAAGAAAGTCCGGCAGATGCCGATTTTGTTACCGGGGTGCCAGATTCCAGCATCTCCGCAGCTACAGGGTTTGCAGAAGCAGCAGACCTGCCTTATGAAATGGGGTTGGTAAAAAACCGTTACATCGGCCGCACCTTCATCCAGCCTACAGCAGAAACTCGTAAACTGGGAGTGGGGTTAAAGCTAAACCCGGTAACCAAGATCGTAAACAACAAAAGGGTGGTAATAATTGACGATTCCATAGTCCGGGGGACTACCAGCCTGAGGTTAATAAAAATGCTCCGCAGTGCCGGGGCCAGGGAAGTTCACCTGCGTATAAGCTCACCGCCGGTAATTTCTCCCTGTTACTACGGTATTAACACCCCAACCAGTGAAGAACTTGCCGCTTGCCAGTCCGATGCAGAAAAAATGCGCCAGTATATTGGCGCCGATTCTATAGGTTTTTTGAATGTAGATAATTTGACCAAAACCATAGGTATGAAAAAAGAAGAAATGTGCCTGGCATGTTTTACCGGCAGGTATCCCTGCTGATCTTTTTTCAAGTGCTTACTACCGATATTGGAAAGATTTTTTCTATAAAAAGTTGCATGCCCCGGGGGAGTAGAGTTATAATGTCTTTGTGCGATAGTTAAATTAATGTAGTAAAGGAGGATTTAATCATGGAAGATTTAATTTATTTATGGGCACCGGCAAGCGCTGTAGTAGGCCTGCTTTTTGCTATTTTTCTCTGGGTTACAATTTCCAAGGCAGAAACAGGGACTGCTCAAATGAACGAAATTTCCGCTGCAATTCGTGAAGGTGCTATGGCTTTTTTGAAGAGGGAGTATATTTATTTAAGCGTGTTTGTAATCGTAGTATTTTTAGTTATTTGGTGGACGCTGGATGAATGGGGAGCACCCAACACCGCAATATGTTTTCTGGTAGGTGCTCTATTTTCCGGTGCCGCCGGATTTTCCGGTATGCGGGTGGCCACACTTTCGAATGTCCGTACTGCTTCTGCAGCACGGCGAGGAATTAACCCTGCTTTAAATATAGCTTTTTCCAGCGGCACAGTTATGGGAATGATGGTTGCCGGCCTGGGATTGCTGGGTTTAGGTGTTCTATACATAATATTTGGGAGTACAGAAATTGTTAACGGCTATGCACTGGGAGCCAGCTCTATTGCTCTTTTTGCCCGTGTTGGTGGAGGAATATACACCAAAGCTGCCGATGTGGGGGCAGACCTGGTAGGCAAAGTTGAAGCCGGCATACCCGAGGACGATCCGCGCAACGGTGGCGTTATTGCAGACAACGTGGGTGACAATGTTGGAGATGTTGCTGGAATGGGAGCGGATCTTTTTGAATCCTATGTTGGTTCCATGATCGCTACCATGACTATTGCTGTTACCTTGAACCTGACGTCTGCCGAAGAAACAAATGCTATTATGCTGCCTTTACTTATTGCTGCAGCAGGAGTTATTTCTTCAATTATAGGCACATTTTTTGTCAGAGCCAGGGAAGGAGCCAGGCTTGGCGCAGTTTTGGAAAGAGGAACCTGGGTTAGCGCTTTACTGGTTTTAATTGCTTCGTACTTTTTAACTACTGGTCTGCTGGGTATAATAGAACCTTTTTACGCTATTATAGCCGGGCTTATAGCCGGTGTGGCCATTGGAAAGCTCACCGAATACTACACTTCCGAACACTTTAACCCGGTGAAAGGAATAGCAAGGTCTTCGCAAACCGGACCGGCTACCAACATCATTAGCGGATTATCCGTAGGCATGAAAAGTACCGTTTTGCCCATATTGTTTATACTGGCAGCAATTCTTGTTTCCTATCACCTGGTTGATGGAGCAGGCGGAGGAGAATATAATGGTGTATACGGCATAGCATTAGCTGCAGTGGGAATGCTTTCGACAGTGGGAATGACTGTTGCTGTTGATGCTTACGGTCCCGTTGCCGACAACGCAGGCGGAATTGCGGAAATGGCGGAACTGGAAAGCAGTGTTCGTGACACCACTGACGAACTGGACTCCCTGGGTAATACTACAGCCGCCATTGGTAAAGGTTTTGCCATAGGCTCTGCGGCTTTGACTGCTCTGGCTTTATTTACTGCTTATACCATGGCAGCCGATCTGGACATGATTGATATTACCACGCCCCAAGTTATTGTAGGTCTATTTCTTGGGGGTGTTCTTACTTTCTTCTTTACTTCGAGAACCATGGAGGCTGTAGGTAACGCTGCTTTTGATCTTATTGAAGAAATAAGGCGACAGTTTAAAGAAATACCCGGCCTCATGGAAGGCAAGGCCAAACCTGAATACGCCAAATGCGTAGATATAAGCACCAAGGCTGCATTAAAAGAGATGATAGTCCCAGGCCTCATGGCTATCATCATTCCGCTCATAGTTGGATTAACCCTGGGAGCTGCTGCGCTGGGAGGGCTGTTGGCCGGTGCACTTATAACCGGGGTACTACAGGCTATTAACATGGCTAATGCAGGCGGTGCATGGGATAACGCCAAGAAATATATTGAAACTGGCGTTTACGGAGGCAAAGGGAGCGAAGCACACAAGGCCGCAGTAGTAGGAGACACGGTAGGAGATCCCTTTAAAGACACCTCCGGGCCTTCTTTGAATATTTTAATTAAACTTATGAGTATAGTGGCTCTGGTGTTTTATCCGCTGTTTTAATAAAAGCAAAACAACAGTTAATAAAAGGTGTTAGAGCCTGCACGCTCTAACACCTTTTTAATAAAATTTACCTGAAATAATAATAATCACCAATAATAATCACTTAGGTTTGATAAATGCATTTTAATGCTACGGAACTTCTTTGGGTGAGATTATTATACACTTGACAAAGGAAGAAGGTGATACCCGTGGATGAGCCCCTTGATTACCGTAAAGCCGGAGTTAACCTGGATGCAGCGGAACAGTCGGTAGAGGCAATTAAAAAACTGGCCCGCAGCACTTACCGGCCGGAAGTTATACAGGATATCGGCGGTTTCAGCGGCCTTTTTTCCTTAAACAAAGAAAAATACCGCAACCCGGTCCTGGTATCGGGAACTGACGGGGTAGGGACCAAGCTCAAAATTGCTTTTACCCTTGATAAGCACGATACCGTTGGCGAAGACTGTGTGGCCATGTGCGTTAACGATCTCCTGGTGCAGGGTGCAGAACCCCTGTTCTTTTTGGATTACCTGGCAGTAGGTGAAATGCAAAATTCCCGGGTGGAGGAAATTATCAGGGGAGTGGCCCGCGGGTGTCAAAAAGCCGGATGCGCCCTGCTGGGAGGAGAAACAGCTGAAATGCCGGGCTTTTATTCTCCAGGGGAATACGACCTGGCCGGTTTCACCGTGGGAATAGTAGAAAAAGATAATATTATAAACGGTGCCCGGATTGACGCCGGGGACAGGGTAATAGGCATTGCTTCCAGCGGCTTGCACAGCAACGGTTTTTCTTTGGTACGGAGGATAATAGAAGATAAGGGAATATCCCTGAAAGACCCTGTTGAAGCTGGTGGCAACTCCCTGGGGGAAGAGCTTCTGAAACCCACCTTAATTTACGTCAAGCCGGTACTGTCACTGTTGGAAAACTACAGGGTTAAAGGCATGGCTAACATTACGGGAGGTGGAATACCGGGCAACCTGAAAAGAATACTGCCCGCCGGTTTAACTGCTTCTATAGATCCCGGCAGCTGGCCTATCCCGGAAGTATTCCGGTATTTACAGGAAAAAGGAAACGTAAAAGAAGAAGAAATGTTTAACGTTTTTAACATGGGAATAGGTTATATCCTGGTAATTCCCGGGGATTCAGCCGATGAAGCAAATCATTTTATTAATAAAGAGCTCTCTTTAAACAGTTACATTATTGGGGAAATAGTAAAAGGTGAAAACGGGGATAATGCAGAAGTATATATACGAGGAGGAGAGCAATGAAGAATATTGCTGTTCTGGCTTCGGGCAACGGGTCCAACCTGCAGGCCATTATAGAGGCCATAAACAGAAACCAAGTTGCAGCACATATATCACTGGTAATAAGCGACAACCCTGAATCCGGAGCCATTAACCGAGCCAGGAAAAACGGTATTAAGCATCTGGCTATTACCCCTGGAGATTTTAACAGCCGGGTGGAACTGGAAACCGGTATTATTAATGCATTGAAAGAGGATGCAGTAGAACTGGTAGTCCTGGCCGGGTTTATGAGGGTACTCTCTTCACATTTTATAGATGCTTTTCCCCGGTGCATATTAAATATTCATCCTTCTTTGTTGCCAGCTTTTCCCGGGTTAAATGCAGTAAGTAAGGCCCTGGAATACGGTGTAAAAGTATCGGGCTGTACTGTGCACTTTGTGGACCAGGGAATAGATACGGGTCCTATTGTGCTGCAGGAAGCAGTGCCCGTTTTACAGAGTGACAGCGAAGAAACACTGCATGAAAGAATTCACGCCGCCGAACACAGGTGCTATCCCCGGGCTGTGGATATGTTCTGCCGGGATAAAATTAAAGTTATAGGAAGAAGGTGTTACCTTTATGACTAGAAAAGCCCTGCTCAGCGTGTACAACAAAGACGGTATAGTTGAGTTTGCACAACAGCTAATAGAAAAGGACTGGGAAATTATCTCCACTGGAGGAACAGCTCGTTTGTTAAAAGAATCTGGGCTGCCGGTTAAGGAAGTAAGTGAAATAACTGGTTTCCCGGAAATCCTGGACGGACGGGTTAAAACCTTAAACCCGAAAATACACGGGGGTATCCTGGCAACCCGCGACAACGAAAACCACCAACAAGAGTTAAGTGAACACGGTATCCACCATATTGATATGGTAGTAGTAAACCTTTATCCATTTAAAGAAGTAGTGAGCCGGGAAAATGCAGACCTTGAAGAAGCCCTGGAAAATATCGATATAGGCGGCCCTACCATGATACGCGCTGCAGCCAAGAATTATCGCCACGTTATAGTAGTGGTTAATCCCCAGAGGTATGGCGATATAATGGAAGAACTGGATCAAAAGGGAAGCCTTGGGGAATCGTTACGCTACCGGCTTGCCTCCGAAGCTTTTGCCCATACCGCGGAGTACGATGCTTTCATTACTGCCTACTTCAACCGTGAATTTCAGGAAGAAGGCACCTTTCCCCCACAGGTAGTGCTTCCCTACGAAAGAGTTCAGAATTTAAGGTACGGTGAAAACCCGCAGCAGAAAGCGGCTTATTACCGTGATATTAATTACGAAGAAGGTGATCTTTCCAGCTACAGGCAGTGGCAGGGCAAAGAGCTGTCGTTTAACAATATTAACGATTTGAACGCCGCCTGGGAACTGGTTAAAGAATTTGAAGATACTACCGTGGTTGCCGTTAAACATACTAACCCCTGTGGTGTAGGTACAGCAACTTCTGTTTTAGAAGCCTACCAGAAAGCTTACGATTCTGACCCGGTATCCATATTCGGCGGTATTGTTGCCGTAAACCGGGAAATCGACCCGGAAACGGCAGAGGAAATGAATAAAATATTCCTGGAAGTAATAGCCGCTCCGTCTTTTCACCCGCAGGCCTTAAAAATCCTGGAAAACAAGCCCGAAACCAGGCTGCTGACTATCCCGCTGAAGCCATCTTCTTACCGGCAGTGGGATTTTAAAAAGACTTCCGGGGGACTGCTTATCCAGGATATGGATATTGAGCCCGTCTTTGTGCAAGCGGAAGATGCGGTTACCGGGCAGAAACCCGGTACCAAACAGGTTAAAGACCTGGAATTTGCTTTAAAAGTAGTGAAACATGTTAAATCCAACGCTATAGTTATTGCTTCCGGTGAACAAACGCTGGGGATAGGAGCCGGGCAAATGAACCGGGTTAATGCAGCTAAAATTGCCCTGGAGCATGCCGGTGAAAAGTCGGTAGGAGCTGTCATGGCTTCAGATGCCTTTTTCCCGTTTCCAGATACAGCGGAAAAAGCAGTGCAGGCGGGAATAAAAGCCATTGTGCAGCCTGGTGGCTCCCTTAAGGATCGTGAATCTATAGAAGTTTGCGACCGCCACCAGGTGGCCATGGTCTTTACCGGGAAACGTTACTTCGAGCACTAGGGCCTCCTGTTTATACTAAACGGACTCAATAATGATAAACAGCGCGGCAAGGGAGGTATAATTTTGCGTATTATGATCGTCGGGGGCGGGGGAAGGGAGCACGCCCTGGCATGGAAAATCTCACAGAGTGAGCAAGTAGAAGAAATTATTTGCGTTCCGGGAAATCCCGGGATTGCTGAAACAGCCAGGTGTATTGAAATTGCCGGTGGCGATAGTCCAGAGGAGCTGGCGAGTTTGGCCCGCGAAAATGGTATTGACCTTACCCTGGTAGGCCCTGAAGCTCCCCTGGTAAACGGTATAGTTGATGTTTTCCTGGAACGGGGCCTGCAAATTTTGGGCCCTGAAAAAGAGGCAGCAATGTTGGAAGGAAGCAAAATTTGGGCCAAGGATTTAATGCAGGACTGTGGGATTCCTACCGCTTCTTTTAGTGAATTTAGCCGTTACGCTGAAGCAGTAAGCTATTTAAAAGACTGTTTTTACCCGCCGGTCATAAAAGCTGATGGATTGGCTGCTGGCAAAGGGGTTATTGTACCCTCTTCCCGACAAGAAGCGGAAGAGGGCCTTAAAAGAATCATGCTAGACCGTGAATTTGGGGATGCAGGAGATAAAATAGTAATGGAGGAAAAACTGGAAGGGGAAGAAGCTTCCCTGCTGGCTCTGACAGACGGAAATGAGGTAATTATGCTGCCCCCCGCCCAGGACCATAAACCGGTAGGGGAAGGCGATACGGGACCCAACACGGGAGGAATGGGATCCTATTCTCCCGCCCCGATACTTTCGGAAAACATGGTAGAGCAGGCAAAAGAAATTATTTTTTATCCCCTGCTTGCAGAGTTAAAAAGAAGGGGATTAAAATACCGTGGGGTAATTTACGCCGGCCTTATAATCAAAGACGGAAGTTTTTCCGTCCTGGAATTTAACGTACGTTTTGGCGATCCCGAAACCCAGGCCATCATTCCCCGCCTTGATTCGGACCTGGTACCTCTGCTGCGGGATGCAGCTGAAGGAAAGCTAAAAGATAGTACCCTGGAGTGGAAAAAAGACGCTTCCGTATGCGTGGTGCTTTCCTCCCGGGGATACCCGGGGGCTTATGAAAAAGGGAAAGAAATAACCGGGCTGAATACTCTTAAAAGCTGGCCTAATCTGGCCGTCTTTCATGCCGGGACTAAAAGAGATAACGGTAAAATATTAACGGCAGGGGGCAGGGTGCTGGGAATAACTGCCTGGAATCCCGACCTCAGGAAAGCTATTAACCATGTATACCGGGCAGCGGAGCAAGTGTATTTTGAAGGGTGTCATTACCGAAGGGATATAGCATACCGGGCCCTGTAAACCTGGGCTGGTTATACACTTGACACCAAACAAAAAATATAAAAAAAATGTAACTACTCAAGCCAAGTAAAAGTAAGTTAAGAGGCATGCTGCGCCTGAGGGGACGGTTCGAGCGTCACCGGAGCGAAGCGGAGGTCCGAAGGGAAGACGATGGAACCGTCCCCCTGTCGCAGCAGTGGATGCTTGAGTAGTTAAAAAAAAACAAAAGGAGGTTTTAACTAAACCATGGAATTTTTATTAAATGAAGAACAAGAAATGATGCGTAAAATGATCCGTGATTTTGCAGAAAACGAAGTGGCCCCGGGAGCAGCTGAAAGGGACAAAAACGAAGAATTTTCCAGGGAAATATTTGACAAGCTGGCCGAACTTGAAGCTGCTGGCCTGCCCTTCCCGGAAGAATACGGGGGAGCCGGTGCAGACTATGTCAGTTACGTTATAGCCGTGGAAGAACTCTCCAGGGTTGATGCATCGGTTGGCACCACCCTTTCTGCACATATTTCCCTGGCCAGCTGGCCTATCTACACCTACGGCACAGAAGAACAAAAACAGAAATACCTCAGGCCCCTGGCGCTGGGGGAAAAGCTGGGCGCTTTCGGCCTGACCGAAGAAGCAGCCGGAAGCGATGCAGCCGCCCAAAAAGCTAAAGCGTACCGCGATGGTGATGATTACGTGCTTAACGGGAGCAAAATATTTATCTCCAACGCGGGCGATGCGGAAATATACGTGGTGTTTGCCATGACCGACCCGGAAAAGAAATCCAAGGGAATCAGCGCTTTTATTGTGGAAAAAGATACGCCAGGATTTTCATTTGGAAAAAAGGAAGAAAAAATGGGCATCAGGTCTTCTTCCACCATGGAACTTATTTTTGAAGACTGCCGCGTTCCGGCGGAAAACATGTTGGGGAAAGAAGGAGATGGCCTGAAAATTGCTTTAAGTGTCCTGGATGGCGGTAGAACCGGTATTGCAGCTCAGGCGGTAGGAATTGCCCAGGGGGCCCTGGACGCCGCAGTAGATTATGCAAAACAACGCGAACAGTTTGGACAAGCTATCGGTAATTTCCAGGCCGTATCTTTTATGCTGGCTGAAGCCGCTACCAAAATTGAAGCGGCAAGGTTGCTTACTTACCAGGCAGCTTACCTGGAAGGTGAAGGGCTCCCTTACAGTAAAGCCTCTTCCATGGCCAAATTCTATGCCGCGGAAGCCTCCATGGAAATAACTACCGACATGGTCCAGGTATTTGGGGGCTACGGGTACACTAAAGAATACCCGGTAGAGCGATACATGCGCGATGCAAAGATTACCCAGATATACGAAGGAACTTCAGAGGTTCAAAAACTGGTTATTTCACGTCACCTCTTGAAAGGATAAAAGCATTATGATAAGTCACCAAAACAGTAAAAATAAACCCCCGTGCCTTTTAATGGTCTATACCGGCAACGGAAAAGGGAAAACCACTGCTGCAGTGGGCCAGGCGGTCAGGGCCCTGGGGCACGGTTACCGGGTTTATATTATCCATTTTTTAAAAGGCAGGGACTACGGGGAATATCTGGCCGCGGAACACTTGCCCGGTTTAACAGTAGAAAAAGCAGGCCGCGATGCTTTTGTAAACCGGGAAAACCCCGACCCGGTTGATATAGAAATGGTGCGAAACGGTTGGGAACGCGCCAGCCAGGCCGTAAAAAACGGGGACTACGATCTGGTAGTAATGGATGAATTAAACGTGGTCCTTGATTTCGGGTTGCTTGATCCGGAGGAAGTATGCAGCAAACTGTCACGGCAGCACCGTTTTTGCGATGTAATTACTACCGGGAGAAATGCACCCCGGGAAATAGTCGATATGGCCGACCTGGTTAGCGAAATTAAGGAAATAAAGCACCACTACCAGGAAGGGATAACTTCCCGGCGGGGGATCGAATACTAATATTTACTATCCGGTAAAATGTAACCCGGGAAAATACAAAAGCTATTACATGTATTATCAAGTTGTTACCAGGTTTCTGTTATAGATAAAATTCTAAGGAAGGTGACCCGCAACCTTGCAGGACATTGCTGCAAAAATTTTGGAGGGAGACCGCCGGGCGCTGGCCAGGGCCATTACCCTGGTGGAGGATGAAGACCCGGCCCGATACGATATATTAAAGAAAATATACCGTCATACAAACCATTCACATATAATAGGTTTTACCGGGTCTCCCGGCTCAGGGAAAAGCACACTGGTGGATTCTTTGATTACCCTGGCCAGGAATGAAGGGCTGTCAGTGGGAGTTCTTGCCGTTGATCCCAGCAGCCCTTTTTCCGGCGGTGCCCTGTTGGGTGATCGTATTCGAATGCAGGAGCATACCCTGGATGATAAAGTTTTTATTCGCAGTATGGGCACCCGCGGAACCCTGGGGGGGCTTTCCAAAGCCACCCGGGAAGCCGCCAAAATAATGGAGGGGTTTAAAAAAGATATAATTATCCTGGAAACAGTTGGTGTAGGGCAGTCTGAAGTTGACATAGCCAAGTATGCCGATACTACGTTGCTGGTATTGACTCCAGCTTCCGGGGACAGTGTACAGACCATAAAGGCCGGGGTAATGGAAATAGCTGATGTTTTCGTAGTCAACAAGGCAGATTTGCCGGGCACTGAGAAAACGTGCCTGGAACTGGAATCCATGCTTGAACTGGGGGAAGAAGGTCCCTGGCGACCACCGGTAGTAAAAACTATGGGGGACCGGGGAGAAGGGATTGATTTACTGCAGCAAGCGATATATTCACATAAAAAACACCTTTACGAGACTGGACGTATCAGGGAAATAAGGCGCGAAAGAATTCAAAGAGAGCTGGAAGAACAGCTGGAATACTTAATATATTTGCGGTCCTGGGAAGCTATAAATAATAATACAGATCTTGACAAGGAGATTAAATCTATAGAAAAAGAAGAATGCGATCCCTATACTACAGCACAGAAGCTGGTGGAAAAATACGTTTTTTAAACCTCTTTGAAAATGCATAAAGGAGAAATCGGTTTAATATATGCACAATCAAGAAGATAAAATTGAACAGGAAAAACAAGAATGGAAAGATAACTATTACCAGAACCAACCGGAACGCTCCCGAAAATTTACTACTATATCCGGTGTCCCGGTAGAAGAGCTCTACACTCCTGACAATATTTCCGAACTGGATTACTTGCAGGATCTCGGTTTTCCGGGGCAGTACCCCTATACCCGGGGCATTCATTCCAATATGTATCGTGGGCGGCTCTGGACCATGCGCCAGTTTTCCGGTTTTGGCGACGCCTTCCAATCCAACCAGAGGTTTAAATACCTGTTGGAACAAGGTCAAACCGGCTTGAGTGTAGCCTTCGACATGCCCACCATAATGGGTTACGATTCCGACCACTGGAGGTCACGAGGCGAAGTGGGTCGCTGCGGGGTAGCCGTTGACACCCTGCAGGATATGGAAAACCTGTTTGCAGGCATACCCCTTGACCAGGTTACCACTTCCATGACTATCAACGGTCCAGCAGCGGTTCTTTGGGCTATGTATATTGCTACAGCGGAGAATCAAAATGTACCCCTGGAGAAACTGGGGGGGACTATACAAAATGATATACTTAAAGAATACATGGCTCAAAAATCGTGGATATTCCCCCCGGAGCCATCTATGCGGCTTATTACGGACACTTTAGAATTTGGAATTAAACACCTTCCACGCTGGAATACCATAAGCATATCGGGGTACCACATCAGGGAGGCAGGTTCCAACGCCCTGCAGGAACTGGCCTTTACCCTTGCAAATGGATTTGCTTATGTAGAAGCGGGGATGGAAGCCGGCCTGGATGTGGATGATTTCGCACCGCGGCTTTCCTTTTTTTTCAACGCTCATATAGATATATTTGAAGAAATAGCCAAATACCGCGTCGCGCGTAAAATATGGGCCCGCCGCATGAAAGAAAAATACCGGGCCCGGGATCCCCGTTCCTGGATGCTGCGGTTCCATACCCAAACCGCAGGCTGCAGCCTTGCTGCCCAGGAGCCGGAGAACAATATTATTCGAACCGCTTTTGAAGCTCTTGCTGCGGTGCTGGGAGGAACCCAATCGCTTCATACCAATTCCATGGATGAAGTAATGGCTCTTCCTTCGGAAAAAGCGGTCAAGATAGCACTTCGCACACAGCAGGTTTTGGCTTACGAAACCGGGGTTGCCAATACCATAGATCCTTTGGGCGGGTCATATTTTGTGGAAAACATGACCCGGGAGATGGAGCAGCAGGCTGAAGATTACCTGCAGCGTATTAAAGAAAAAGGGGGAGTACTTAAAGGTATAGAAGAAGGTTTCTTTCAGCGTGAAATAGCGGATGCTTCTTACCGCTACCAGAAAGAGCTGGAACAAAAAGAAAAAATTCTGGTGGGTGTAAACGAGTTTAAATCCAGTGAACGCTCCCGGATGGAAATTATGCAGGTAGGGCCGGAAGTGGAAGAAAACCAAGCAAAAAGGTTAAACCAGGTAAAACAAAACCGGGACGGGGTAAAGGTAAGCCACTCCCTGGAGGATTTGAAAAAAAAGGCATCAACTGGAGAGAACTTGATGCCCTTTATCCTGGAGGCAGTCCGCTCTTATGCCACGGAGGGAGAAATTATTGCCGCTTTAAAAGAAGTCTTTGGAGAATACAGGGAAACGCCGGTTTTTTAGTAAACCTTTAATCCGACAGAGCTAAAATTATTTGAATTTCCGGGTATATTTACTGGAGGGGTATTTATAAGATTCTTGAAAATCTGTCTTTTTGTAATTTTAATAATGGCCGGGGTAAGATTGACGGCTCCACTCCTTTTTTGTGGACTTCCGCTGCCCGCGGTATCTATTATATCCAGTATTTTAATACTGTACCTGTTCAACCGGTTTTGGGATATAAAATTTGGTAGGCCATACCTGGTATTTATTGCCCTGGGAGTAACATGGGGGATACTACTTCAGGTATTAACCATGTTTTTTTGGTTAATATTAAAACATACCGGGGCAATCTCTCTTGCTGCCCCCTTTCACCAGGAAGCTTTAGTGCTCGATGGTGCAGGGATTATTTTAATACTACAGATAGTTGTTTTTGCCCCCCTGGTGGAAGAAACCGGTTTTAGACGAATTATACTGGGGCACATGCTTTCCGAGCATAACTTGAAAATGGCAGTAGTAGGACAGGCAGTGTTTTTTGCCTTCATGCATATAAACGTTTTTCTGTTAGTCCTGGCAGTGCTTTTCCGGGATGCCGAGTTTTTGCTTCTGGCAGTTTACCCCATAAATATTATAAATGCCTTTTTACTGGGCCTGTTATGCGGGTATCTTTACTTGCAAACCTTAAACCTGTGGGCTCCTTTAACCGCTCATATTAGCTATAATGCCCTGGCTGTGATTATCTTTATAGTTTTTAATTAATTGCTTGGCCGGCAATAACAAGATCAACAGTTTTATTAAGCGCTTGGAAGGAGGGAGGAAAGGCGTTATGAAGGAAAACCAGGCTGCAGAAAGAATAAAAGAATTACGCCGACAAATTAACGAGCATAACTACCGTTACCATGTGCTGGATCAGCCGGTAATATCCGACCTGGAATTTGATGCCTTAATGAAAGAGCTTATAGAGCTAGAAGAACAGTATCCCCACCTGGTAACTCCCGATTCGCCCACCCAAAGAGTGGGAGGGGAACCTCTTAAAGAATTCGATACTTACCGCCACCGGGTACCCATGCTTGGCCTGGACAACGCCTTTGAGCTGGAAGAGGTAAAAGAGTTTGACCGTAGGGTTAAAAGAACTACCGGCCATTCATACCCGGAGTATATGGCTGAACTCAAACTGGATGGTCTGGCTGTTTCCCTGCTGTACCGGGAAGGATTATTCACCACTGGCGCCACGCGCGGGGATGGCTATACCGGTGAAGACATTACCGCCAACCTTAAAACCATTAAACAAATCCCGCTGAAGTTGAACTCCCCCGTTAGCATGGAAGTGCGGGGAGAGGTCTTTATTAACAAAGAGGATTTTCAACGGTTAAACCAGGAACGGATCCAAAAAGGCGAACCCCCTTTTGCCAACCCGAGAAACGCCGCAGCCGGATCGGTACGCCAGCTGGACCCCCGTATTGCTGCAGCCCGTCCATTAAAAATATACCTGTACAGCCTGGGAGAAAACAAGCTAAAAGTTGATACCCACCAGGAAGCGCTACAAATTTTAGAAGATCTTCATCTTCCGGTAAGCCCGCACCGGCAGCTTTGCGCCAGCGTAGAAGAAATAACCTCTTTCTGCAGGCACTGGGAGGAAAAAAGGGAGGAGCTACCTTACGAGATAGATGGTATAGTTATTAAAATTAATACCTTTAGCCTGCAGGAAAAGATGGGAGTTACTTCCCGTACGCCGCGTTGGGCTATAGCCTACAAGTTCCCCACCCCGGAAGTGGAAACCCGGGTAAAAGATATTGAAGTAAACGTAGGCCGGACCGGGGCCATAACCCCCGTAGCAGTGCTGTATCCGGTTCATCTGGGTGGCACGGTAGTTAAACGGGCCAGCCTGCACAATCAGGAGGTGTTGCGTCAGAAGGAAGTAAAAATTGGCGACCACGTGAAAATACGCAAGGCCGGGGAAATAATCCCCGAAGTGGTCGGGGTAATAAAAGAAAAAAGAACCGGGGAAGAAAAGAAATTTTCCATGCCCGGGGAATGTCCCTCCTGCAGAACCCCGGTATATCACCTGCCCGAAGAAGCGGCTCTGCGTTGCCTTAACCCCTCCTGCCCGGCCCAGGCAGTAGAGCGCCTGATCCACTTTGCTTCACGCCGGGCCATGGATATCGAGGGTATGGGGCCAGCGGTAGCACAATCCCTGTGGGAAGCCGGGCTGGTAGAAGATGTAGGGGATTTATACTACCTGGAGCTTCATAATTTAATTCCGCTGGAAAGGATGGCCGAAAAATCAGCCCGCAACTTGCTGACTTCTATAGAAAAAAGCAAATCCAACCCGCTCTACCGCCTTATCCACGGACTGGGTATCCGTTTCGTAGGCGAAAGGGTCTCCCGTCTGTTGGCAGAAAACTTTGGCCACCTGGACAGCGTGGTTAACGCAGATAAAGAAGAACTTACTTCCATACCGGATATTGGACCCCGTATGGCTTATGCTATTGAAGAATTCTTTCAACAGGAACAGGCGTTAAAGATAATAGAAAAATTAAGGTCCGCCGGGGTAAACTTCACCCAACCGGGAAATGAAGACGACAACCACCCGGAAGAAAACTATTCCCTTTCCGGCTACAACTTTGTTTTCACCGGTACCTTGCAAAATTTTACGCGTGACCAGGCAAGAACACAAGTAGAGCAACGGGGAGGTAGAGTGTCCGGCAGTTTGAGCAGTAATACGGATTACCTGGTAGCCGGAGAGAACCCGGGAAGCAAGCTGGAAAAAGCCCGTTCCCTGAATGTTACCGTTCTGCAGGAAAATGATTTTGCCAGGCTTTTGGAATAACTGACAGCTTGCTTTGCCCGGGCTATAAAATCGGTATGTTGAATATATATGACAAAATGATAAAATATATATAATTAGTATATAACTACTCAGCCAATTATTGTTATCACCGTGTCTGGCCCGAGTAGTTACCAGTAAAACACAAGGAGGCATACCCTTAAAACAATATATGGTAAACCCGGTTAATGAAAAAGAAAAGGCTCTACTGGTCAGCCTGGCTTCACCAGAGCTGGACAAAATTAAAATAGAAAACAGGTATAGTGAACTCAGGCTTCTTTGCAAAACCGCCGGAGTGACGGTGGTATCCGGTTTTATCCAGAAAAGATCCAGCCCCCATCCTTCTTACTTCATAGGCAGGGGAAAGCTTGAAGAAATAAAAGAAGAAGCAGAAAACCGGGAAATCGACGTGGTTATTTTTAACGAAGAACTTTCTCCCGTGCAGACCAGGAACCTGGAAAACTACCTGGAAACAAAAGTGCTGGACCGGACTGCACTTATACTGGATATATTTGCCAAAAGAGCCCGCACCAAAGAAGGCAAACTACAGGTAGAAATGGCCCAGCTGCAATACCTTTTAACCAGGCTTACCGGTCACGGCAGCGAACTTTCTCGCCTGGGTGGAGGAATTGGCACCCGGGGCCCGGGGGAAACCAAGCTGGAAATTGACCGGCGGCGCATACGAAGGCGTATTAGCGAGTTGAACCGTTCCCTGGAAGAAGTAAAAAAACACCGCTCCCAGCAACGGAAACAAAGAAAAAAAGCTGGCTACCATACCGCCGGGCTGGTAGGCTACACCAATGCGGGGAAGTCTACCCTGTTAAATGCACTTTCTGGAGCACAGGCATTTACTGAAAACAAACTATTTGCCACACTGGATCCCACAGTGCGGAAAATAACGCTGGATAACGGAGAAGAAATACTGATTTCCGACACGGTAGGTTTTATCCAGGAAATGCCTTCCCAACTAATGAAAGCTTTTAAAGCCACCCTGGAGGAAATCAATGAAGCCGGCCTTATTCTTCACCTGATAGATATAAGCAACCCGGAGTTCATACCGCACATGGAAACCGTAGAAGAAATACTAAACGATATTATAACAGAAAACCAGGACATACTACTGATCTTCAACAAAATTGACCGCATAAATCCGGGTGATATAAACCTGGACAGATTAAAAAGAGATTACCCGAACAGTACTTTTATTTCCGCCAGTGAAGGTACCGGTATAGAAGAGTTAAAACAAAAGATCTCACTGGCTTTTAAAACAGATAAAGAAAAAGCAAGCTTCAAAGTGCCTTACGACCAGATGGGCTTTTTAGATCAGCTCTATAAAAATGCCCGGATATTAAATGTCAAATACAAAAAGGAGCACCTGGCTATAGATGCCGAAGCTCCCTCCAAATTCCTGGAAAAAAACCGCCGTTATTTGGCCACGGATACCAATATCGCCGGGGAGGATTAGACTTGTATAACAATAGAAAGCCTGGCTGGATAAACTACCTTAATTTAACGACAGAATTTAAGGAAATAGTTAATAAAGCCTGGCCGGAGGCCGCCTGTCAATGGGAAGAGATCGAAAATATTGCCGTTTACAACCAGAACAAGGTGCTGGAAGCTTTTAAAGAAGAAAAAGTTAACGAAGATGACTTTAGAGATAGTTCCGGTTACGGTTACTTTGACACGGGAAGAGAAAAGCTGGAAAACGTTTTTTCGCGCGTCTTCCAAGGGAATAAAGCCCTGGTTCGTCCACACATTCTTTCCGGGACACATGCCCTTACTGTGGCGCTTTTTGGACTGCTGCGCCCTGGTGATAAACTGTTATCTTTAACCGGTGCACCTTACGACACATTGTCGAATATCATAGGTGCAGACAATAATAACCACGCAACGTCAGGGAAAGGAACTTTAACCGAGTGGGGCATAAAATACGGTGAACTGCCGGTAGATAATTCCGGGTACCCGGACCCGGAAAAGGCAGCCGCTTGTTTCCAGGAACAGGTAAAAGTTGCCTTTATACAAAAATCACCGGGTTACAGTTCCCACCGGTGCACTTTAGATATTAAACAAGTAAAAGAATTAATTGAGGTGGTGCGCCGCTGCAGCCCCCGTACTACCGTTCTGGTAGACAACTGCTACGGAGAATTCGTGGAAAAAGCTGAACCTGCAGAAGCCGGGGCGGACGTGGTTGCAGGTTCTCTTATAAAAAACCCCGGGGGCGGCCTGGCTCCAAACGGCGGATATATTGTGGGTGAAAGCAGCTGTGTAGACTTGATAGCCGCTCGCTATTCCGCACCGGGTCTGGAAGAAAGCGTGGGAAGCATGACTGATAAAAGGCTTTATTTCATGGGGCTGTTCCAGGCTCCGGCATTGGTAGCCGCAGCAACGAAGTCAGCCGTATGGGCCGCTTCATTGTTTAAAGAAATGGGCTTCCGGGTTGACCCGGATCCCCGGGATAAAAGGGGAGACCTGGTACAAAAAATAGAACTTGACTGCCCGGAAAGAGTCAAATATTTTATTAAAGAAATCCAGCAAAATTCGCCGGTAGATTCCTTTGTAGTTCCCGAACCGTCCCCGATGCCGGGCTACCGGGATCCTGTCATCATGGGTGCGGGAACATTTATACAGGGAGCTTCCAGCGAACTTTCCTGCGATGCACCCGTAAGGCCACCTTACACAGCTTTCCTGCAAGGAGGGTTAACCCTTCAGCATGGATTGATAGCAGTTACTAAAGCAGCGGAAAAGCTGTATTTCCATACCCGGGGCCAGCAATTTCCCGGGTAAATAAATAAACCAGGAGGATACGGTTATGGGAGAATTAACCAGGAATGATATTTTGCAGGTAGTGGAAGAAAAAAAAATAAAATTTATATATCTTCAGTTTTCCGATATCCTGGGAACGGTTAAAAATGTAACCATCCCTGTCCAGCAGCTGCCCAAAGCCCTGGATGGGGAAATTGCGTTTGACGGATCTTCTATTGAAGGCTTTGTAAGGATTGAAGAATCAGACATGCTGTTGAAACCGGATCCCAATACTTTAACGGTTTTCCCCTGGAAAACAGGAGAAGGTGCTACAGCCCGGATGATCTGTGACGTTTACGATATAGACGGGGAACCTTTTCAGGGCTGCCCCCGCCACGTTTTAAAAAAAGCGTTAAAAGAAGCCGAAGAAATGGGATACACTGCAAACGCCGGCCCGGAATGTGAATTTTTCCTGTTCCTTAAAAACGAAAAGGGGGAAGCCACCACCATATCGCACGACCGGGGAGGCTATTTTGATCTGCAGCCGCTGGATCTGGGAGAAAACGCACGCCATGATATGGTGCTGTACCTTCAGGAGATGGGTTTTGAAGTGGAAACATCGCACCATGAAGTTGCCCCGGGTCAGCACGAAATTTCATTTCAATACGCCAATGCTCTTTTGACCGCAGACAACGTAGCTACTTTTAAATTTGTAGTGCGTACTGTAGCCCTGCAGCATAACCTGCACGCCACTTTTATGCCCAAGCCGATTCAAGGTATAAACGGTTCCGGTATGCATACCCATCTTTCCCTGTTTAACCTATCCGGGGAAAATGCTTTTTACTCTTCGCTGGATGAGCGCGGCCTCAGCCCTACAGCTTACCATTTTATTGGTGGGCTTATGAAACATGTTCGCGGGTATACTGCTATTACCAACCCCCTTATTAATTCTTATAAAAGGCTGGTCCCCGGCCATGAAGCGCCTATTTATATAGCATGGTCCGAGCAGAATCGTAGCCCCCTGATCCGTGTACCTTCGCGGAAAGGGAAAGGAACACGTGTAGAATTGCGCTCCCCGGACCCTTCCTGTAACCCTTACCTGGCTTTTGCTGTGATGCTGAAAGCAGGGTTAAACGGGGTTAAAAACAAAATTGAGCCGCCTCCACCAGTAAACAGCAACATATACAACCTGAGCAAGGAAGAACAACAAAACGAGGGAATTAACGAACTTCCTTTAACCATGGAAGAGGCGGTAGAAGAACTGGAAAAAGACGAAATTATAAAAGAAGCCCTGGGTGAACATATATTTCAACGCTTTATAGATGCCAAGAAAATGGAATGCGAGAATTTCAGGAGTCATGTTCATCCCTGGGAGCTAGAACAATACCTGAGGGTATTCTAAAGAGGCAAAATCAGTCATCTTACGGGTAGTTGGACCTGATTCAAGTTACCATTCTCCACATATATCTTATATCCACATAGAGCCTGAGTAGCCACCTCAGTTAAAGAGTTTAAAGAGTACGGAACAGCCCCGTCACTTTTCCCAGCACCTGTACCTCCCGGTGGTAAGTAGGGGAATACTTTTGGTTTTCCGGCTGAAGCCTTACCCGGTTTTCTTCCCGGTAAAACCGTTTAACCGTGGCTTCATCTTCCAGGAGGGCAACTACAATATCTCCGTTGTTTATGCCGTTAGAAGGATTTACCAGCACCAGATCATCGTGTTTTATCCCCGCTTCCACCATGCTGTCTCCTTTTACTTTTAACATAAAAGGTTCTTCCCCTGCAGCATAGTGACGGGGCAGGGGAAAGTATTCTTCAATATTTTGTTCAGCCAGCACGGGTTCACCGGCAGTAACTTCACCTACTACCGGGATAAAAATTATACCGGTCTGATTCTTTTGTGTTATATTATCTTCATCATCCGGAGGAGTAATATCGGAGACCATTAGCTTTATCGCCCTGGGCTTGGTAGAATCCCTGCGGATATACCCTTTTTTCTCCAAAATTCGCAAATAAGCATGAGCAGTAGAACTGGACTGGAATCCCATGGCCCGGCATATTTCTCTAACGGAAGGCGGATAATTGCGTTGGTTAACTACTTCCTGAAGGTATTCCCAAACCCGCCTCTGCTTACTGGTTAATGGTTCCACTACAATATCACCACTGCCTGTAGATTTTCAGATATTATAGCATAATAATGTTCCGGTGTAAAAAATCAGTTCGAGTTGTTGAGAAAACCTTATGGTAAATGAGAAATGGGGG
>PWGO01000008.1 GCA_003554525.1 Syntrophomonadaceae bacterium
ATTATACAGGCAGAATTGAGCAGGCTGTGGTTAAACAGGTACGAGCAGGGACCAGTAGAAAAACTCTGGCGCTTCCTGACGTATTCAACCATTAAACCCAAACCAAAGTAATGCCATGCCATTTTTATGCAATTTTACAATATAAGCCATTTTCGACAATACATTACCTGCATGAGACAAAATTTTTCCGTATTTTTTAAAAAAAATTTTATAAAACCGGCTAACTGTGACTTACATGTGACAGCTATATGTTATACTAAATTTTGTAGATTAAAAAATTTGCTCTTTTTTGTGTATACAATACTAAATATGTTAAACCAGATACAAAATATTGGGCATCCTTGGGAGAGTATTTTTTTATGAATAACAAAGTAATTAAAGCTATCGCTATTATACAAATAATTGGTGGTGCTTTGGGAATATTAACATCTTTTCTACTTATATTTATACATCCATTACTATCAATAATTATTTTATTTCTATTTTTACTTTCTCTAGTAGCAGGGATATTTTTATTGAAAGACAAAAAATCAGGGTATTTGCTCACTTATATAGTTCAAATTTTGCAAGTGCCATATGTTATTACTAATACTATTACTTACAGTTTTGTTTCTGGATTGCAACTTGTGTTTTTTGTTAATTATTCAAGCCAAATTTTTGGCTTTAATACAAGGTTTTGGATGGGAAGTTATGCCAATATATATTTATTTGATAGTCCTGTTTCAGAACCTTTTTCAGCACTTGGATTCAATGTTTTACCGATTATAATAGTATTGTATTTAGTAAATTATCAATTTAAACAAAAAGCGCAAAAAGGTAACCAGGATTATATAGCTGATAATGCTGATAATGCTGATGATCATAAATAGAAATAGTAGTTACAAATAAATAAAAATATTTGTGATTATCTAAGAGGGAAAGAGGTTCTTTCAGATATACCTTTCAGATATACAAGGAATTGAGGACTTTCTGGGTGACATGGATTTTAAAATTGAGAGTTAAACCCTCCCTCAAGCTCTCAACCTTTACTTCCGATAATATATCTTATGTTAACTCGTAAAACAAAACCCGTAATTTTGGCTTTTCCCCCTCCTCCTTGCCCCGAGATTAATTAAAGAGAAAATATATAATGGTTCCAGAAGTAACTGCTAATAAGATAATTTGAAAGTAAAGCCGCCTCTCATTAAGAATTTACTTTTGGTTCCGGTTCATAAAGCCTTCTACAACACTGTTTTTAGCTCCTGAAAACAATCCAACCGCAGAAAGGCCCAGAACAATTCCAATTAAAACCCCTTTTTTGGGTTCCCCGGGAGCTACGTATATTAAACCAAAAATTAAACCTAAGATTAAAGAAGCAACAGGTGTATATTTCTGAGGCAAGCCGGATTTTTTCAAAAGCTCTGAAAGCCCTACAATGACGGGAACCAGGGCTACACCGTATACATTTAATTCCATCACGGCATTCCCACCACCTTAACTCTCTAATAATAAAATTTATTTTTTGTTTCTATTAAATTATATACCGTGATGACACTACTATTACCACATAATTTGCCGATTACTCTTTAAGTAATGGAAAAACTTATTTAAAAAGATTATTTTCACCACTTGCTTTCTATCTGCTTTCTACTTTTATTTTTACTGGACCGCTTTTAACAGTTTCTTTTAATGATTTAATCCCCTCCTCGCTGATCTTTCCAAATACATTAACCGGTCCTGCTGCTTTAACTTCAGTCTCCCTGCCTGCGGGGGTGGGACCGTAAAATATACAAAACGCCTGCATGGGAGGCCAATATGCCAGATCCCCTTCATTTAAAACTTCTAAAGGGTTTTCGGGTTCTACTTTTATGGAAGTGCTAAAATAAATTTCTTCCCCCCAGGTCTCCCCCACTCCCTGCAAAGGAAGGTTCTGGTAAATCTCCCCGGCAGTACGGGTGTTGTTTAACTGACCTTCAAGCTCCAGTTCATGGTTTATGGTAATAATTATGGACTTGTTCATATCAACCGCTTAACCTCCCCATATTTATCTTTAATTTTATTCTCCCATGGCTTTTACTATCAGCTTTTTGGGCCTTCTGCCGTCAAATTCTGCATAATATATCTGCTGCCAGGGTCCAAAATCCAGTTTACCGTCAGTAACAGGAACTATTACCTGGTGGCCTATCAACATGTTTTTTAAATGAGCATCGCCGTTATCCTCGCCGGTCCGGTGGTGATGGTACTGTGGACCAAAAGGCGCCATTTTTTCCAGCATTTCATCCAGGTCTTGAAGAAAACCGTCCTCGTTATCGTTGATAAATACCCCTGCTGTTATATGCATTGCGGACACCAGCACCATTCCCTCATTTATGTTGCTGTCACTGACTACTTTTTCCACCTCCCCGGTTATATTGATATACTCCCTCCTTTTTCGGGTGTTAAAGGTAAAGTATTCCGTGTACGAGTTAATATTAATACCTCCTTTTAAAATTGTTTTTAATTTGTAACTACTCAGGCTCTATGTGAATAATGGTAACTTGACACCAGGTCCGACCTCCATGGGGAGGATTTAAAGGTGGGAGGTTTTTTTATTATCTAAGCTTTCAAACCGTGAGTAGTTTTTTTAATTTAAATAATCAGGTATTTACTGCTTGAGCACTATTAAAAATTACACTTGTAATTCTTAAGTAGTTAATTATATTTTAATTATTATCCCCTGCACCTGCTCACCTTAAACATTACCAGTTATTTGCCCTGTTGACAACCTGATTGTACAATAACTCTGATATTCCTGAATATGAACTTATATATGACTCTGCCCCGGCTTGTGTTATAATAATTTTAGCCAATCAGACAATTTATAAATTATTTTTGATGATAAAAATAACTGGTACGAAGGGGGCAAGGTATCTGTGAAAAAGGCAGTTTTATTAATAATTCTGGTTTTACTAATACCTGCATCCATTGGCTTGATTTTATCTACGCCTTCCTGGATTGAAGGGCGGTTGACTTCTATATTCAACGAAGAACCCGTTCACCATAACCAGGATAGTAAAAAAGAAAAAGAACAACGGCCTAAAGAAGCTACTATTCTGGCTACCGGGGATATCATGGTTCATTCCAGGCAGTTTAACGAAGCTAAAGAAAGAGGTGATAATGCTGATTACTGTTTTAGTGGAAGTTTTAAGCATATTACACCTTACCTTAAAAAAGCTGACCTGGCCGTGGCTAACCTGGAAACAACTTTCGGAGGGGGTAGACCCAGGGGATATCCCCGTTTTAGCGCTCCCGATGAACTTGCATCAGATTTAGAAGATGCGGGTTTTGATTTGCTGTGTACTGCCAACAACCACTCGTTGGATACTGGAAAAGAAGGGTTGTACCGTACCCTGGAGGTAATAGAAGAAGAAAATTTAAAGCCTTTTGGAACATTCAGGAGCCGGGAAGAAAGAGATGCCCCACTGTTGGTTGACGTTAACGGAATAAAGGTGGCTTTTTTAGCGTATACCGACAGTACCAATGCCATCCCTGTCCCCGAGGGCAAAGATTATATAGTAAATCTTATCGAAGTTGATAGTGAAGAAGGTTTACAAGAAGCCGAAAAGCTCATTGAAGCTGACATTTTAACTGCCAGGGATAAGGGAGCAGATATCGTAGCTGTTTACATGCATTGGGGCTGGGAATATCACCTTCCGGGGCCCAACCCTGTACAAGAAAGGCTGGCCAAAAAGGTAGCTCGCTTGGGAGGGGATATAGTATTTGGTTCCCACCCCCATGTTATACAACCTATGGAGTTTATTGAAACTGAAAAGGAGTGCGGAAACACCAGGGAAACACTTGTGGTTTACTCAATGGGTAATTTTATATCCAACCAACATAAAATACCTGGCTCAATTCCTACAGAAGAAGTAAAATACGGTCTTTCAGTACGGGTTCACCTTAAAAAAGACAAAACCGGAAACAGTGCTGAAATAGACGAAGTTGATTATATAATAAGCTGGGTTAACCGTGATCACAAACACCAGGTAATCCCGGTGCATAACCTGCTGGATGCTGACCCGGGAGAATATAATATTCCCGGAGACAAATTACACAAGTATGAGCGCATAGAACCAGTCACCATAAAAACCATGAAGCGCCTGGAAGAGTTTCAACCCGTGTCTTCACTGATAGAAGTTATAGAAAATTAGACGGTAAGCTTGTACTGCTAACCACAGCCTAAACCTGGTGTATTCAAACTTCTGTTTTAAGAATTAATCCTGTGGGGATTGAATAAACTACATGTAGTCGTAAGGAGGGGTTTCTTGAAAATAGGTATCTTTACGGACAGCTTTCGACCATATACAAGTGGTGTAGTTCGTTCTATAGAGTTATTTACTCAAGAATATTTAAAAAAGGGGCACCAGGTGTATATTTTTGGCCCCGGAGCCCCCTTTAGTATGAATAAATGGGAAACACATGAGCATGAGAGTGAAGACGGTGTTTACCGCTTTTTTGCTGTCCCCGTACCTACATTTTCCGAATACGCCATTCCCATTCCCGTTTCACCGCAACTTCGCGCTACGGTAAAAAAAATTGGTTTGGATATAATCCACGCCCATTCTCCTTTTTTAATGGGAAGGCTGGGAGCAAGGGCTGCAAAAATATTTAATATACCCCTGGTTTTCACCTTCCACACTCTCTACGATCAGTATGTTCACTATATGCCCCTGGCCCGCAGTGCATCACGGAAGGTAGTGCGGGTTATAGCCAGGGACTTTTGCAACCGCAGCGACCTGGTAATTGCCCCCTCATCCCCGGTTAGAAAATACATGAGGAAAATAGGGGTTAAAACCGGGGCAAAAGTAATACCTACCGGCATAGATTTAAACGAATTTAATAACACTAATAATCGCTGGCTGAGGGATAATTACCAAATCCGTGAACACGAAAAAATATTGCTTTTTGTGGGCAGGCTTGGAAAAGAAAAAAATGTTGTGTTTCTTTTAAAAGCTTTTAAAAAAGTTCTCCAACATCACCCCCACGCCAGAATGGTTATGGTTGGCAGCGGGCCCATGAAAAATGAACTAATAAAGTTTGCTCGCAGTTTAAATATTGAAGATAAGATAATATTTACCGGGCTACTACCGCGTAACAAGGTTGTGCACTGCTATGCCAGTGCCGATATTTTTACCTTCCCTTCAGTAACTGAAACCCAGGGACTGGTTATAGGTGAAGCCAAAGCTTGCGGTCTTCCTACTGTTGCTATAAACGCTTTTGGAACCCCGGATATGGTTAAAAAAGGAGAAGACGGTTTCCTGTGCAGTCCTTCATTGGAGGATTTTAGTAGTAAGGTTATCCGGCTATTAAAAGACGAAGAGCTTTACCGGAAAATGAGTCAAAATGCCCGGGAAAATTCAGTTTTGCTTTCTTCTTCTTACTGTGCCGATTTAATGCTCGCGGAATACGAAAAACTGGCGCAAACAAAAACTGCCCCTGGCTCCCGCATTAAAAAAAAGCGTAAGGCAAAGAATGTCAAAAAATAATTTATCGCTAACAGAAGATTTCAACCTGGAGCGTTTATGTCTTTAAATTTTTAGCCTTTTCTATTCTTTCCAGCACTTTTTCTTTTCCCAGGATAATCATAATGTTGTTAAGCTCGGGGCCCATTAATTTACCGCTCAAGGCAGCCCTTACAGGTTTAACAATTTTTGATAGCGAAATATTGTTCTCCTCGCTTAATTCTTTAAACGAAGCCTGTATATTTTCTGGAGATAATTCCTCCAGGGAAGCCAGCTTTTTATATACCAGTTCCAGGTTACCGCTGGTTTCCTCCCTGGAAAATACTTTTTTTAAGGCATCTTCATGAAAAGCAAAATCTTCGGTAAAAAAGAAATCACATAGTTCCGGCAGTTCTTCCAGCGACTTTATCCTCTCCCTGGATACTTCAAGCACTGTTTTTACCATATCTTTTTCCTGGGAGGTTATTTCATCAGGCACCATACCTTTATTCTGTAAAAACGGAATAGAAATTTCAGTAAGCCTGTCCAGGTCAGCTTCCCTTATATAATGGCCGTTAATCCAGGCAAGTTTTTTTTCATCGAAGACGGCGGCAGTTTTTCCTACTTTATTAATATCGAAATGCATTACCGCTTTATCCATGGTAAATAATTCTTCATCATCCGGTGGAGCCCAGCCCATTAAAACCAGGTAATTGGTTAAAGCTTCTGCCAGGAAGCCCCTTGCCCTGAATTCTTCAACCGAAGTAGCGCCATGCCTTTTACTCAGTTTGGTTTTATCCGGGGCCAGTATAACTGGAACATGGGCAAATAAAGGCGGGCGGTATCCCATGGCTTCGATGAGCATCAGCTGCCGGGGCGTATTCGACAGGTGTTCTTCCGCCCTTATTACGTGGCTAATTTGCATATAAACGTCATCTACTGCACTGGCGAAATTGTAAGTGGGAAGCCCGTTGGATTTAAGTATTATAAAATCATCCAGGTGCCGGTTTTCAAATACCACCTCACCTTTAATCTGGTCTTCTACGGTAGTTTTACCTTCCTCCGGGGACATAAGTCGCACTACACAGGGGAGGTTATTTTCCTTGAGTTCCTTAACCCTTGAATTTTCCAGGTTACGACACTTGCCGGGGTATAAAAACGGGATCCCCTTCCTTTTGGCCTCTTCTCTTCCTTCCTGGAGTTCTTCTTCGGTACAAAAACACCAGTAAGCCCTTCCATTTTCCAGCAGACGATTTATTTCTTTTTTATACAAATCCAGGCGTTCTGACTGATAATAGGGAACGTATTCCCCTCCCCTGCCGGGTCCTTCATCCCAATCTATGCCCAGCCATTCCAGGGATTCCAAAATATTATCCACGAATTTTCTTTCGGAACGGTCTGAATCAGTATCGTCTACACGAAGTATAAACGCACCCTTGTTTTTCCTGGCAAAAAGCCAGTTTAAAATAGCAGTTCTGGCTCCGCCCACGTGAAGCTCGCCAGTAGGGCTAGGTGCAAATCTTACCCTTATCGAACTCAATATTTATCACTCCCGGATCAAGACTTGTACATTTGCAGGCTCGTTTTGTAATATAACACATATAAAATGAAAAATCTACTGGTTTAATGCTATTAATAACTTCTTATTTAAACTGATTTAAAGCCATTTGAATCTGTTGGGCACACTCCTCTGCTTTTTCTGCAGACATCTCAAACATGTTTCTGGCCTGTTCATTTTCGGTATCTTCAGCTGCTTCTCTTAATTCCCGGGCCGATTCTTTAAAGTTTTCCAGGCACATTTCTACACGATTTCTAATATCCATAAGGTAAAACCTCCCGTTTAAGTAAGTAGATAGTTAGTTTAAATCCCGTCACGTGTATTATGCCCGACCCGGGTAAAAAATAAACACGCAGCACCCGGTAGTTACTTTTATGGTAACTACACAGTACGTATAAAAAAATATGTATAGGGAAGTATAAATAATGAACCCCACAAAGGTTGCAAAAGCCAGTAAACTCAGCCGGAGTTTACCATAAGTCTACTTCTTTGTGGGGTTCGCTTTATTTGAATTTAGCCCAGAACTGCCAGAAGGAGTCCCGCCGCCAGGGCTGAACCTATAACCCCGGCTACATTTGGCCCCATGGCATGCATTAGCAAGTAATTGTCGGGGTTCTCCTCTTTGCCCACAGCTTGCGATACCCTGGCCGCCATGGGAACCGCAGAAACCCCTGCCGATCCTATCAAGGGATTAATGCTTTCTTTTTTAAACATATTTAGAAGCTTACCCATTAAAGTTCCAGCTGCAGTTCCCAGGGAAAACGCTAAAAGTCCCATCAGGATAATTTTTAACGTGTCTGCAACCAAAAAATCACCGGCTGTGGCTTTGGCACCAACCGAAACACCAAGAAGTATCACAATTATATTATTCAACTCGTTCTGTGATGCTTTACTAAGCCTTTCCGTAACGCCGCATTCCCGAAACAGGTTGCCCAGCATAAGCATTCCCAAAAGCGGCAGTGCCTCGGGCAAAAGCAGGCCGGTAAATATAATAACCACTATGGGGAAAATTATCTTTTCGCTTTTGCTTACTGGACGCAGCTGCTTCATCTTAATTTTTCTCTCTTGTGGATTGGTAAGCAACTTCATTATTGGAGGTTGGATTATGGGCACCATGGCCATGTAGGAATACGCTGCAATGGCTATTGTTCCCATTAATTCAGGAGCCAGTTCACTGGAAGCAAAAATGGCGGTGGGCCCATCCGCCCCGCCAATAATTCCAATGGCCCCGGCTTGCTGCGGGGTAAAATTAAGAGCCACTGCACCAATAAAAGTAGCAAATATTCCGAACTGGGCCGCTGCTCCCAGCAGAAAAGTTACCGGGTTGGCTATTAGTGGGCCAAAATCAGTCATGGCGCCAACCCCCAGGAAAATTAGCGGGGGATAAATCCCTTTATCTACACCTAATGAAATGTAATATAAAAGCCCGCCTTCATCCATTAAAGTATTTAGCGGGAAATTGGTTAAAAGTACTCCAAAAGCTATGGGTACCATTAAAAGCGGTTCGTACCTTTTTACTATACCCAGGTAAAGCAGCAAACAGGCTATGATTTTCATTACCAGCTGATATACAGATATATTCAGGAAACCTGTAGTTTCAAAAAAATCCAGAAACATCTCCAGCATAACACTGCCCCCTCTATTTTATTACCGCCAGGGTGTCTCCGCTGTTTACCGTATCACCTTTTTTTACATTTATTTCTGCTACTGTCCCGGAAACCGGGGAAGTTATTTCGTTTTCCATCTTCATGGCTTCCAGTATTAATAGAAGGTCCCCTTCTTTTACTTCCTCTCCAGGCTGTGCTTTTACCTCAATTATCGAACCTGGCATGGGTGCATTTACACTGGTCCCTTCCGCGGGCTCAGCCGACTTATCATCCTGCTTCTTTTCTTCAACACCAGTATCCTCATTTTTGTCGGCAGTGGCATTACTCCCGGTTTCTTTAGGAGCAGTTTCTTTTAGTTCTTCTTTTCCTGATACTTCCTGGTATTGTTTCTCTTTTAAATTATCTTCCGATTTATCTTCCGATTTATCTTCCGATTTATCTACTGAGACTTCCTCTACTATAACATCAAATGACTGCCCGTCTACAGTTACTTTAAAAGACCTTTTTACCATATCTCTCCCTCCTTGTTCTTTCTAATTCCTCTCCGGCGTTAAGCAATTCTTTTCTCCCCTCCATTAACCAGGTATTTTTACTTGAAGTACCTGTGGATTTACGGATGCCGGTTATGACAAATTTTCTGTTTTCCCCGTATTTGTGGTAAATACATTCGTATACAGCGGCAGCTATAGCAGCAATTTTTTCCGCGGCAATAGCGTCTCCCAGGGGATATACGCTGGAAGTTACCGGTGTCTCTTCCCTGCCAACTTCAACTTTCGGCCCCAGCAGCTTACCAAGCAGTACCATAAACAAGTATAAAATAAAGAGGGTTGCAATAACAGTAGAGAAACCTATCACCATTATTTTAACCGCTTCCAGTATTTCTTCCATTTCCCATTCTCTCCTTATGTACGGGTTACAACAAATATATTAAACACTTTTTATATTTTATCATTTTATCGTATTATAAAAAAGCATTTTTATTGTAAGCGTATCTTAATTTTTCTTTTTTTATATTTACGAGGGTTCCATAATCCAGGGATATATACCCCGGGTAAATAATATTACCGTCACCGTGAAAATCCGAACCGCCAGTTACCAGAAGTCCTTCTTCTTTGGATATTTTCTTGTAGTATTCGTTCTGCTGTTTTTCGTGTTCCGAATGAAATGCCTCCACCCCTTTTATGCCAACTTTTTTAAAGTAACCAATACTTTCCCGGTCTTCTCCGGTAATCCCCGGGTGAGCCAACACAGTAACAGCTCCCGAGCGGTTTAGAATACGTATAGTCTCTTCACAACTCAACTTTTTTCGAGGTATGTAAGCAGGCCTGCCCCTTTTCAAAAAACCATCAAAAGCATCCTCAATTAAATTTACATATCCCTTTTTTACCATTACCCTGGCCAGATGCAGCCTTCCGGGGGCCGCTTTCCCGACTTCTTTCATTAATTCTTTCCATCCAATCCGGATATTTATTTTTTTCAATTTGTTTAGCATACGGTATGCTCTTTCATACCTGTCTTCTTTAAAACGTAACAACAATTTTTCCAACCTCCCGGGTATATAATAATAATACCCCAGCACGTGGATCTCCCTTCCTTCGAAATTGCAGCTGACCTCTACGCCGGGAACAACTTCTATATTGTGAAGTTTGCCGTATTTCATGGCTTCCGGAAGGCCGCTTATAGTATCATGATCTGTTATGGAAACTGCTCTTAAATTATTTTGTTTGGCCATTTTTATAATTTGTTCCGGGGTATACAGGCCATCCGAATAAGAGCTGTGTATATGCAGATCTATTTTTTCTTGCATCTTATTTTCCTCTCATGATAATTTTTGCTTTCTTTTATTTACTAAATTTACGGGATAACATTATATAACAGATTCCTTACGTTTCCCGAAAAGATTAATTCTATTTCGTATGGTAAAAATCCTTTTTCCAGCAGCCCCGCAGCCAACAATTTATAACAGGTGCAGTCGTATATTTCATTTACAGTTACATTTATTCCGTCGAAATCAGACCCTATGCCCAAATGTTCCACCCCAATCAGTTCAGCCATGTATACATAATGCTCTAAAAGATCTTCCAGGCTGGCTTCTACGCTGTTTTTAATGAATGGCGGATAAAAACTAACCCCTATTACCCCATTTTTTTGGGATAAAACTTTTAGCTGTTCATCTGACAGGTTCCTGCTGTGGGAGCATACACCCCACGCGTTGGCATGGCTAACCAGGGGAGGAAGTTCGGTTAATTCCATGGCCTGGTAATATCCCGCGGGAGAAAGGTGCGCAAGGTCCAGCATTATACCAAGTTCATTCATGGCCCGGACTGCTTTTTTCCCCGCCCGGGTTAAACCTCCGCCGGTTTCTTTTTCGTACAAACCGTCGCCCAGTTGATTCCGGTAATTCCAGGTCAAGCTTATACACCGCACTCCCAAGCGGTAAAATAATTGAAGCAAGGCAATTTCTTCACCTATGGAACCGGCTCCTTCCAGGGCTAAAAGAGAAGCCATACGGTCATGTTCATTTAACCTGTTTAAATCACTCGCAGAAGATACATGTCCTATCTCCCCTGCATTCTGCTGTATGTTTTGCCAGTACCTTTCAATTAAAGCACAGGTTTTTTGAAATGCGCTCTGGTAATTATCCCCTTCTGCTTCTAGACAAAGTGCAAAAAATTGTAGTTTAACATTTCCTTCTTTTAAGCGCGGCAAGTCAATATGCATGCTGTTGTTTCTTTCGCCAAAACAATAAAAGCGGTTTTCTGCCGGGTTTTCAAAATTAGCTGCAGTATCGCAGTGGCAGTCTATAACCCCGGCCTTATCCAGTATTAATTTACCTTTTTCCAGGTTATCCCATGCAATCTCCATGGCCTACCCCCCTTTCGTATTATAAATACCATTTTTATCATTAGCAAGCTGTTTAAAACAAGAAAAAAACACCTTCCACTTTTACCGAAGTGGGGTGTTTTTTTAAAAAACTATTAATCATATCAAGCTTTACCCCTTAACGAGGCTCTACAATAAGTTTTATAGCCGTTCTTTCTTCACCATCAATTTCGATGTCAGTAAAAGCTGGAATACATATTAAATCTATTCCGCTTGGAGCTACAAAGCCTCGTGCGATAGCTACTGCTTTTACTGCTTGATTTAAGGCACCTGCTCCAATAGCTTGAATTTCAGCAGCGCCGCGCTCTCTTAAAACTCCAGCCAGTGCACCGGCTACTGAGTTAGGGTTAGATTTTGCTGAAACCTTTAAAATTTCCAACAGTCCTGATACCTCCTTGATTGTTTAGATACTTGGTTTAATTTATCTTAAATTCAGGCCCTCCCGGGCAACTACGAAATATTATGTACTTAAAATATTTCGTGATAAAAAAGCTAACTCCTGCCTGAATAATAAGAAATTGTTAATTCTTTTTAAGATTTTTTAATTATTTTTTAGGTCGGGTAAGTATTAAATATACGTTCTATTTTGATACTTTTCCCCGTCTTTTCATCCACTTCAATTGCAACCGCGTTAAACTGCACCTCCCTTGAACTGCCAACTTTTAATTTTACCGGCATTCCTGAAACGAACTTGAAAACAGCTTTTCCTTTATCCACCCCCAGTACCGAATCGTAAGGACCAGTCATTCCTACATCGGATATATATGCTGTGTTTTGTGAAAGTATTCTTTCATCAGCGGTCTGCACGTGGGTGTGTGTTCCAATTACAGCACTTGCCATACCGTCCAGGTACCAGCCCATGGCAACCTTTTCTGAAGTAGCTTCGGCATGAAAATCCACTATAACTTGTGAAGTTATGGACCTCAAGTGTTTAACTGCTTCCAGGGCATGGTTAAAAGGACATTCTACCGCCGGCATAAATGTTCTCCCCTGGACACTAACCACTGCTATTTTACTGGTGCCGGTATCAAAAATACCCGCGCCATTACCGGGTGAATGTGTAGAATGGTTTAAAGGCCTCAGTAACCGCTTTTCCTTATCAATAAAACTAAATACTTCCCGGTTATCCCATATATGATTGCCCCCGGTTATAACATCAACTCCCGCGTCAATTAGCTCTTTTAAAGCTTTTGAGCTTATGCCCAAGCCGGAAGCCGAATTCTCCCCGTTTACAATGACCAGGTCAATACTGTATTTCTTTTTTACTTCCGGAAGGCACCCGGTTAAACATTTACGCCCTGGCCTTCCAACTACATCCCCGACAAAAAGTACGTTGGTCATTTCCCCTCCTGCAATGCAAACTTTAAACATGCCTTATGTTAATAACGTAAACAGGTCAGCTAAGCGCTTTTACCTGTTAATATATTAACACCATTTTATCAAGAAATTGCCTTACCAACAACATACAATTTCCATTTATTTTATTACATTGAACCTGAGTAGTTAAGTTACAACAATTTAAAAAAGCACCCTTCCTTTACGAAAAGGGTACTTTTTTAATATCCAGGATTATATTCAGTTAAAATACTATCTGCTACTTGGCGTAGTCCACTGCCCTGGTTTCCCTTATTACTGTAACCTTAATTTGACCGGGGTATTCCAGTTCATCTTCGATTTTCTTTACAATGTCCCTGGCTATCTTAAACGAGGTTCCGTCGTCAACTTTGTCGGGTTTAACCATAATACGTATTTCCCGGCCTGCCTGTATGGCATAGGCTTTTTCTACGCCCTCAAAAGAATCTGCTATACTCTCTAGCTTCTCCAGCCTTTTAATATATGCTTCCAGGGTTTCTCTGCGGGCGCCCGGCCTGGAAGCCGAAATTGCATCGGCAGCCTGAATAAGCACCGCCTCCAGTGATTTTACCTCTACGTCCCCGTGGTGAGCTTCCACAGCATTAATCATTTCCGTTGTCTCTTTAAATTTCTTTAATATTTCCGCTCCAGTAAACACGTGAGGTCCTTCGTATTCCTGGTCTACCGCTTTACCTATATCATGCAGCAGACCGGCCCTTTTGGAAAACTTTACATCTATGCCCAGTTCAGCAGCCATAATTCCCGCCAGGCTTGATACTTCAATAGAATGCTGGAGCACATTTTGTCCATAACTGGTCCTGAATTTTAACTTGCCCAACAACATGACCAGCTCCTGGTGCAGCCCGTGTACCCCTGTTTCGAATGTGGCTCTTTCACCTTCATCCCTTATCTGTTTTTCTACTTCCTGTTGCGCTTTTTTAACCATTTCTTCTATCCTGGCCGGGTGTATCCTGCCGTCGCTAATAAGTTTTTCCAGGGCCACCCTGGCAATCTCTCTTCTTACCGGGTCGAAACCGGATATTATTACCGCTTCAGGGGTGTCATCTATAATGAGGTCTATTCCCGTAAGGTTTTCCAGGGTGCGAATATTTCTTCCTTCCCTACCGATAATTCTTCCTTTCATTTCGTCGCTGGGCAGGTTTACTACTGAAACGGTGGATTCCGAAGTGTGGTCCGCCGCACAACGCTGTATAGCCATAGTTATAATTTCCCTGGATTTCTGATCGGCTTCCTCTTTGGCTTTATTTTCTATATCCTTTATTTGCATGGCCATTTCGTGCTTGATTTCATCCCTTACCTGTTGCAACAGGATTTCCTTGGCTTCTTCCGAACTCAACCCGGATATACGCTCCAGTTCGCTTACTTTCTGCTGGCACAGTTCGTCCAGGCGATTCTGGGACTGGCTTAACTCTTCTTCTTTTTTTTGCAGCTCTTCTTCTTTTTTTTCTATGGAATTAGCTTTTTTATCCAGGCTTTCTTCTTTTTGGGTCAACCTTTTTTCTGCTTTTTGCAACTCCGCCCTGCGCTCTTTATTTTCCTTTTCTACTTCATTGCGTAATTTGTGTGCTTCTTCCTTGGCTTCAAGCACTCTTTCTTTTTTTACAGATTCAGCTTCATTTTTTGCATTTTCTATTATCCTTTGGGCTTCTTGTTCTGCCGATTCAATTTTAGCTTCCGCTATATACTTCCTGGAGAAATAACCCAGACCAATCCCGGCTATTATGGTTACTATTCCAACAATTATGGTAATTACTAAATCCAAAAACTCACCTCCGTTTTAATTAATTTAGCTGGTGTATTTACTATTTGCCCCCGCAGACACCAAAAATTATTTTAAAAATAAAACAAGCTGTGTGGGTCCACAGCTTACCGGGAGAGAAAAAAGATACACATTTTCCCTTCAATTTATTAAAAATTAACCGAAATAATAAAACTAAATAGAAGGAAAATATAATTTTTTATATATCTTTAGTGCCTTCTTGCGGCACATATTTCTCTTCTTTTGACCCCACATTACCAGTAAATCCGTTTAATTGTATATAACAAATTTTATAACGTGATTTTATACTTTACCTGTACTTATGTCAAGTAACTCCAGTATTCATAAATCGTGGTTAAAATACTCATTTAATACCTTGTTTACTATTACGTCACTGTATCCCCTGCTTTTCAAGTAAAAAGCCAGTTTATTTTTCTGCTTCATTCTGGAGTTTTTAGTATCTTTCTCCGAATATTGTCCGCTTTTATTAATTTTCTTCTCCAAAAGGATTCCCGCATAATAAACCTCATCTTCTTCGCACAAGCATTCCCGGAGCTGTTCTTCAATTATTCTTTTATCTACTCCCTTATAGAAAAGCTCCTGCATAAGCTTTGTTGAACCGTTTCCCCTTTTAGCTCTGGAAATTATCCATTCCCTGGCAAACTGCCTGTCATCCAGGTAACCACAGGAAGTAAGCCGCTCCAAAACATTTTCAATAACCTGGCTGGAAAAACCTTTTTTAATTAAATATTCATTCATTTCTTTCCTGGTTCTCTGTCGAAAACCCAGGTAACGTAGCGAGTATTTATACGCCTTTTCTACCTCCCTGTCCTCTTCATTCATTATTTACCACTGTTGTTGGCAGTATTTACCTCCCCGCTGGAGGCGGCTGAATTTTCAGTTTCCTGGGGCAGTCCCAGGCTTTCCCTCACCTTGCTTTCTATTTCTTCTTTTACCTGAGGGTATTGCCTGAGGTATTCCCTGACGTTTTCACGGCCCTGTCCCAGCCTCTCTTCTCCGTAGGAATACCAGGCCCCGCTTTTGGTAATAATGTTTAAATCCTGGGCCAGATCGATTATAGAACCTTCCTTGGAAATGCCCTGGCCGTACAAAATATCAAATTCGGCAGTTTTAAAAGGTGGCGCTATCTTGTTTTTAACTACCTTGGCCCGGGTTTTATTACCAATAAGCTCGTTCCCCTGCTTCAACGCTTCTACTCTTCTTACTTCCAGCCTGATCGATGAATAAAATTTTAATGCTCTACCTCCCGGGGTTGTCTCCGGGTTCCCAAACATGACCCCTACTTTTTCTCTCATCTGGTTAATAAATATTGCAGTAGTGTTTGATTTGCTGATTACCCCGGAAAGTTTACGCAACGCCTGGGACATCAGCCGGGCTTGCAAGCCTACATGAGAATCGCCCATTTCTCCTTCTATTTCCGCCCTGGGGGCAAGTGCTGCCACGGAATCTACCACTATTACATCTATTGCCCCACTTCTTACCAGGGACTCCGCAATTTCCAGGGCCTGTTCCCCGGTGTCTGGCTGCGATACCAGCAAATCTTCCAGGTTTACCCCGAGATTTTCCGCGTAAGCCGGATCCAGGGCGTGTTCCGCATCAATAAAAGCTACATAACCTTTTCTTTTTTGAGCTTCCGCTATAACATGGAGTGCCACCGTAGTCTTACCGGATGATTCCTGTCCAAATATTTCTATTATCCTTCCCCTGGGCACGCCGCCTACTCCAAGAGCAATATCCATAGACAAACAGCCCGTGGGGATTGCTTTAACCTCTGATTTAACTGAATCCCCCATTTTCATTATAGCACCTTTGCCAAACTGTTTTTCAATCTGCATTAAAGCTGATTCCAAAGCCTTTTCCTTTTCCATAAAATTCCCCTCCCCAAACAATATAAGAACACCTGTTTGTAATAATTCGGGATAAAACAAGCATGTCCTTCATATTATTCCAAATTAATCTTATCCAACGGTGTATATACCGCACCATGGGATCGCAAATCACTGCGATATATGGTTACGTTATTAACCGTGGCTTTAGTAGAAAGGCTGATGTCCCTGTATTCGTTAATTATTTTTTGCACCGGTAGCTTTTTTTGCACTCTTCTTATACGACCAATTGTTACATGTGGATTAAACGGTTTATCGGAAAAAGGGTACCCTTTTTCCTGAAAATTTATTTCTACTTCTTTCCATATGCTCTTGAGCTCTTCACCGCCCTGGTCTACCCCGACCCAGATAATCCTGGGTTTACCGGGATGCGGAAAAAAGCCCAGCTTTTTTAATGAAACTTCAAAAGGAGTAAAACCCTTTACTGCCTTTTTTACCAGGGAAGAAAATAAATCCAGCTCTTCTTCTTCGGCTTCACCAATAAACTTCAGGGTTACATGAAGGTTGGCCGGTTCCACCCACTTTACACTGTTAAACTCTTTTTTCAATTCTTTCTGCATGGAACAGAGTTCATCTTTCTGATCCTCGTTTAAATCTACCGCTATAAAAACACGCAATTTCCTTACTACCTCCTCTTATCCTTACCTCCTCTATTTTTGCCTGCTCTATCCTTGTCTCCTCTAATTCTCCCCTCCCGTATAACTTTCTCTTCTCTGAAAATAATGGCGCTCCAGGTTAAAGCCGCCCGGAAGCTGCGGCACGCTAATAAAATCCGCTGCGGAAAGATAAAGTTCTTCTGTTTCTTCCACCTGGTTAAAATTCAAAATATACATGCTGTATTTTTCCTCGGGACGATCCAGGCCCCTGATACCCGCGGCTCCAGTAGTGCCGGCATTTATGATCACCGTATCATCTTTTTCCCTTATATCCGGAATGTGGGTGTGGCCAGTAAGCACCAGGGGAGCCTGGTCGGAAAAAATTTCACCCAGGAGCGGGTCATGCACTGCTACCACATCGGGTTCTATTTCTTGTTCTTCAAACATATCTTTTACTTCAGATTCCGCGTACTCTTTCATCTCCTCCTCCGGAGTGGACACCGTAGCATGGCTGGCGGCCGCAGGGTCCTTTATACCGGCTATTACCATACCATCTATTTCTCTGATTTCATTATTCAACACTATTACCCCACGCTCCTCCAGATGCTCATAGACCATAGGCGAATCGTGGTTGCCCGGGGCCAAAACATAAGGCACGCCGATTTCGGCTACCCCGGAAACTATTTCTGCCTCCAGGGGGTAACCGTAATCCGTAATATCACCCGTGTCAATAACCATGTCCACATCAAAAGCTTTCACTACTTCCCTCATAAAGTCTACAGCAGCCGGGTTGTTGTGAACATCCGAGACATGCATAACTTTTAGAGAGGTCTCTGTGTCTGTTTCTATAGCAGAAAGCTGCTCCAGTCCTTCAAAAAGATAAAACAAGTTGCCGGCCATATTCTGAAGCTTTTCGCTTACAGTTTGGATAGCCATCAAGCCTTCGTCAAACAAATTCATGGCCCATGGTGCCGCACTTAATATGCCATAGTACTGTGGGTTTTCAAATGCTGCAAGGTTAAAAGGTATTACCATGGTAACAAGAATAAGGATTATTAATAATAAAGCCCCCAAAGTGCCTCCTTTCCAGAACCTGCTTTTAATTTCAGGAGGCCCTAGAAAATAAGCTGCAATTCCGGCTCCCAGGAATGCTACTATCATGTTTCGTACCGCAAACCACCCGACTCCCCACAGAGCATCGTTTATCAGCTTCTGTTGCCACAGCTCAATATTCTGCTCGTTTTCCACGTTTTGAGCCAGCAGGTCAATATCTACATTTAAAAAGGTAATATTGACCTGAAAGGGAAACCAGTGAGTATGTGCACTGATTTCCCCCATGGGAGGAAGGTGTATTTCAGTTATCCCCTGTTGAAGAGGAGACAATGACAGAGCCAGGTCAAAAGCGTCAACACTTACATGTGTTTCTCCTAGAAGCTCCACGGCAATAAGCATACCCAGCACCGAAACAATACCAAAAGCAAGCATTCTTAATAGGGAAGGCAAGCGGTATCCCACAGACTTTCCTCCTCAATATCAGCTAAAATAGCAGCTACGCAAATTTTGCTTCTCTCATTTTATCAGTAATACCTTGTCGGGACAACCGGGAAGGCATACTTTACCATTACCTACCATTACCTGCTTCCGGCAGCTTTTTTTCTCCACCATTTGCCGGGCCAAAAACTGCCTTTCTTTTTAAGGTGTTTCCTTATAAATTCCCCGGACATTCTTTCTTCTTTCAACAACTCTTCGGCTCCCTTTTTAACCAGGGACAGGTTGGATTTTATTATCCTGGTGGCCCTTTTTTCCTGTTCGGATATGATATCCTGGACATTCTTCTGGATAACCTCACCTGAAAGGTGATCAACACTTACCACTCCCAGGGGGGACAGACCTGCATCAATTATCTTTTTGGCCAGTTCTACAGATTGATTAAAATCGTTGGATGAGCCTGTACTTTGTTCTCCCAAGACCAGCTTTTCGCTCACTGTCCCACCCATTAAAATACATATCTGGGTTTCCAGGTAGTCTTTAGTGTAAAGCAGGTAATCCTTCTCCGGTTGCTGGCGTATATAGCCAAGCGACTTACCCCTGGGAGTAATAGTTACCACAGACACTGAATTCGGTTTCAATACCTCACCCACTACGGCATGCCCGCATTCATGCACAGCTATCCTTTTCAACTCACCTTTATCTGGTTTCTTATCCTGTTTTTCCCCCATCATAACCTTGTCAATTGCTTCCATGAAATGCTTTAAGGACAAGACCTTTTTGTTTTCACGCATGGCCATTATTGCCGCTTCATTGGAAAGGCTCTCCAGCTGAGCCCCGGAAAAACCGTAAGCTTCTCTGGAAATTTTATCCAGGTCTACATCATGGTCTAAAGGCTTATTTTTTGTGTGCAGTTTTAAAATTTCCAGGCGGCCTTCCCGGTCCGGGAGCTCTACCTGTATAACCCGGTCAAACCTTCCCGGCCTCACCAGGGCCCGGTCTAACGATTCTGGCCTGTTAGTTGCACCCATTACCAGTATATTTATATCGTCTTTATTACCTATTCCATCCATTTCCGTTAAAAGCTGATTAAGCGTCTGGTCGTATTCCATGTGGCTGGAGTTGCTTCCTCTTTTACTACCAAGGATATCAATTTCGTCAATAAAAAGAACTGCACCGTTTTTCTTTTCATTTTTTGTTTTTTGGCGGCACTGCTGGAATAACTGCCTTACCCTCTGGGCTCCTACACCGGCGTACATTTCTACAAACTCGCTGCCTGAAGTGCTAATAAAAACCGAATTGGTATAATTTGCAGCTGCTTTGGCCAGCAAGGTTTTACCGGTCCCCGGTGGTCCAATCATTAATATACCTTTTAAGGGCCTGATCCCCATCTCTTTAATACGATCCGGGGATTTAATAAAATCCAAAGCTTCCAGCAATTCTTTTTTTGCAACTTCCTGTCCCCCGATTTCCTCAAACTGAATACTGGAAGAAGGCCTTGCAGTTTTGCCTATAGAATTATTCAAATTAGGCATTTTACCGCTGGTCATCCGGTAGAGCAGGAAAAACAAGCCTCCCAGGAAAATTACCGGAAGTATATTAATTTCAAACCATACAAGAAATATTATCAGCGCCAGTGCTATTCCCAGCACAACTTCTATCACCGGGCTTCCTCTCCTTCCCTGTCATAATTTAAAGGAACTATAACGTAGGCGTAGTAATCATCCTGTTTCACTTGCAGGTACATCCTCCTGGAATCAACCAGGAATCTACACTCATCAAAATCGTATCCCTTTGACTTTCCTTCCACGTAATCTTTAATTTCCAGGTAATTTCCTTTCCTGGCCCCTTCATGAAGGGCCGGCTTTACTTCCTCAACAAAATGTGATATTTCCCCGTTTCGGTTTTCGCTTAAGCTATACTGGTGATCTTTGTCCAGTCTGTCTTTTACCAGGTAATCTATTTCCCTGATTACCGGATAGATATTGGTTACATAATCCATCTCCAGGTTGATCCGTACTTTATCACTGTATTCCTGAAAATCAGCTTCCTTTACTCCCTCAATATTTTCCATATCCTCCAGCAGAGGAGCTTCTTTAAACCTCTCCCACAAATAAAAGCCTCCACCAAAAACCAGCAGAGCTGAAACAAAAGCTATTGCAAAGTAATGCCATTTCAAGCTTTTCACCGTGATCTCCTTCCCAGAAAAAAATAGTAGCTATAATGTTAACATAATCTTTATTTATTATAGCAAATTATCATGTGCCAGAGAACCCGGTATGTGCAAATACCACATAAAGGAGATTTTAAGTTACAATGTTCTGCCATACAAGTCGTAAGCACTACAATGGGTTACCATAACATCCACCATGTCCCCATGGCGGTAATAGTATGGAGAAGTAAAATAGGTACAACCGTCTACTTCCGGGGCCTGCAGGGGAGTTCTTCCGCGGTACTGGTATCCGCTTTCACTGGTTACGCGGCTTTCAATCATTACGGGATAAATTTTTCCACGTTCCTTCTGGTTAATTATATAAGATATTTTGCGCTGCGTTTTCATCAGGTGTTCCCAGCGCTTGATTTTTATTTTATGTGGAACTTTATACCTGTAGTAGAAAGCCGGAGTCCCTTTTTCCGGAGAATAAGTAAAAGCTCCCATCCGACCAAAAGGGTATTTTTTAATAAATGAAACCAGTTCCCGAAAATGTTCTTCTTTTTCGCCGGGGAATCCAACCATAAAAGTGGTCCGCAGTGTTAGACCTGCTTCTTTTATTTTTTTAAACGTATTAATAATATCTTTTTTGCTGTAAAAACGGCCCATACTTTTTAATATTTCAGTGTTAACATGCTGCAGTGGCAGATCGATATAAGAGCAAACCCTGGGGTTTTTACTTATGGTATTTATAACCCTGTCATCCAGGTGAGAAGGATGGGCATACAATACACGTATCCATTTTAACTCTTTTATTTTTGAAAGTAACTGGAGAAGCTCGGGCAGCCTGCTTTTTCCGTTTTCAGGAATACCATAAAAGGTAGTATCCTGTGCAATCAAGTTTATTTCCCGGGCCCCATCCTGTACCAGTTTTTTGGTTTCATTGAACACGGAAACCATGGGCTTTTCCCTGAAATCTCCCCGTAGCCCAGGTATTACGCAGTAGTTACAGCGATTACTGCAACCTTCGGCTATCTTCACGTAAACGCTGTAAGACGGGGTGGTAATAATACGTTTTTGGGGGGTGAGTTTGTCTTCCGCGTGTGTACCGTGAATACAGACCCTGAACTTGTGGTTTAATGCTTTTTTAATTAACCCGGGAAGCCTGGGATAGCTGCTGATACCAACTACCAGGTCAATTTCTGGCACTTCTCTAAGCAGCTCTTCTTTATACATTTGAGCCATGCAGCCTGTTGCCACCAGCAACCTGCACTTCCCTGCTTTTTTAAACTGTGCTGCTTCCAGTATGGTTTCTACTGCTTCCGATCGGGCTTCACCTATAAACGAGCAGGTATTAACCACAATAACACTGGCTTCATCCATCCGGCCGGTAATACTTATGCGGTGTTCCTGCAGTGCTCCCATTATCTCTTCAGTATCCACCCTGTTTTTATCGCAGCCAAGCGATATAAAAGCAGCTTTTATTTCTTCTTTAGACATTAGTAATACATCCCTGTTATATAAAAATGGGTAACTGCTCAGGCAGCGGGGAGGGGAGTAAAGCGTTGAAGCAGTGAAGCGGTGAAGCAGTGAATTGTACCCCCCTGTTATTACAATAAAAAGTGTTTATTAAGCCTTAAAAGCCCGGGCATTATCTTAGTCGCCTAAATTAAAAAGAAAATTGCTGGGCACCCCAACTGGATGCTCTTCCAGTTCTCGAATTTTTTCTTCATTTACGTACATATCTACAGCAGAAGAACCAAAACGTATTCTTACTTCATCTTCTGCCTCAAACTGAAGATCTTCACCTTCATGATAGGTGTCCATCATATATTCTTCTCCGCCTATTGTTATTTGGAACCAGCAGGCAGAAGTAAATTCCAGCTCGAATTCCATCTTTTCTACTCCGGTTAATTCATAGACCATGGTACCATTTTCATCTTCAAGCCTGGTAAGACTTACTTCTTCCTCTTCTTCGTCTACCTCTTCCTCTTCCTCATCATTAATATCATCGTTATAAATATCCTCGTTAACCCGGTTTTCCACGTCGTTTTCTTCAATATCCCTGAAACCTGGAAAACTCAGGCTGAACCCATTGTCCCTCGAAGCCCACATTCCCCAAAATATACCAATTAAAACTATAGCCACCGCGGCAGCCATTAACAAGGGAAAAGCCCTGATCTCCCTGCCACCTTCAACCGGTTTTTTTGGAACTTCTACTTCTTTTTCCGGCTCTTTTTTATCATCTCTTAGCTGGCGATAAAGCTCCACTATTTCCTGCGGATCCAGACCTACCGCTTCTGCATAATGCCTGAGCGCACCGGTGATATACACTTCGCTCTCAAAATGTGAAAATTCACCTTTTTCCAGGGCCTCCAGCATTTTTAAGCTTATTTTGGTCTGCTCATTTATATCCTTTAAAGTCATATTGCTGTCTTCCCTGGCTTTCCGCAACTTTTGGGCCAGCGTCTCCATACTCATCCCTCCTTCTAATATAAATATTCCTTACATAAATATATAATCTCTTTCTCTTTAATTATTATCTTCCTTGAATTCATCATACAACTTTGAAGCCTGCTCCGGAGAAATAATTATTTCCCTGGGTTTGCTGCCTTCGTGCCTTCCTACCACCCCTTTTTTCTCCAGGTCATCCATTAGCCGGGCCGCGCGAGTATATCCTATCCGAAAACGCCTCTGTAAAAGGGATACTGAAGCCTGGCCGGTACGCAGGATCAATTCCACCGCTTCAGGGAAAAGCTCATCAACTTCATTCCAACTTTCGCCTTCTCCTTCTTCCACAGTAACCAGGTCTTCTTCCTGGTTACTATCTTCTCCCTGTTCTTTAACAAAATCAATTACCGCTTTCAAATCGTTTTCACCCAGGAAAGCTCCCTGGACCCGCATGGGCTTTACGGCACCCACCGGGTAATAGAGCATGTCTCCTTTGCCCAACAGTTTTTCCGCACCGGCCATATCCAGGATAGTCCGGGAATCCACCTGCGACGACACCGTAAAAGCAATACGGGAGGGGATATTAGCCTTTATTATACCGGTTATAACGTCCACGGAAGGACGCTGGGTAGCTATAACCAGGTGAATCCCTGCTGCCCTGGACATCTGGGCCAGGCGGGCTATAGAATCTTCCACTTCCCCGGGAGAAACCAGCATTAAATCGGCAAGCTCGTCCACTATTATTATTATAAACGGGAGTATTTCACCTTCAAGTTCCCCGTTTTTTACTTTTTCGTTGTAAGAAGTTATATCCCTGACGCCTTCACGGGCAAAAAGGTCGTACCTTTTATTCATCTCTTTAATCATGTTCTTTAAAGCCGCGGAAGCTTTTTTGGGATCCATCACCACGGGCGTCAACAGGTGAGGGATACCGTTAAATATTCCCAGCTCTACCATCTTGGGATCTATCATTAAAAATTTAACTTCATGCGGCATGGCCTTAAACAGTATACTGGTAATTAAAGTATTTAAACACACACTCTTTCCCGACCCGGTAGCCCCCGCAATGAGCAGGTGCGGCATCTTCTCCAGGCTGGTAACAACAGGTATACCGGTTATATCTTTTCCAACCGCTATAGACAGCGGAGAACCATGGTTCCGAAAAGAAGGATCCTCCAGTACTTCCCTCAAGTAGATAAGAGATATTACCTTGTTGGGCACCTCTATCCCCAGGGCAGCTTTACCCGGTATAGGCGCTTCTATTCTAATGTCCGGAGCCGCAAGGTTCAAAGCAATATCATCGGATAAATTTATTATTTTACTTACTTTTACGCCTGTTTCCGGCTGAACTTCAAAACGAGTTACCGTCGGGCCAGCATGCACATTTACTACTTTTGCTTTTACTCCAAAGCTGTTCAAGGTATTCTCCAGCAGCCGGGCCCGGTTCTGTATATTTTTTTCCTCCTGCTGGTAGTTTCCCGAAGGCTTACTTAATAAACTTAACGGGGGCAGCGCATATTCCTGGGGAAGCATTACTTCTCCAGTAGATGACCCCGTCCCGGAAATTTCACCGCTACCATTATCTGCAACACCTGTATCTTCACTACTTGCATTATAATTCTTAAAATCAATGGTCCTTTCTCCCTGGTAACCACTTGCTTCGCGCGAAAGCGCGTTCCGATTTTCGTCGTTTTCTGTTCTGGAAACACCAGCTGCCGCCGGTTCGCTTCCCGGTCCGCCATAACTACCGGGAATAAGTTCATCTGCCTTTTCCTGCCCGTTGCCGCCGTTTTTTTCTTCTTCCCTTTCCTCTTCTTCTACTCCTGCAATAAGCACCATATAAAGCTCTTTAAAAAAGCGTCCTGCGGCTTTTATAAACTCCAGTATACGCAATATAACCTTTCTTATCAAGCCAAATATCTGGCTCACAGAAACATTGGAAATAAAAAGCAGGGAAACTACGGTCAGGGTAATTAATAGAATATAACTGCCTATAGTATTAATAAAATTGTGCAAAACCACGAAAAACAATACACCTACCAGCCCGCCTCCCTGTTCACCTGTAACCCCTTCCCGCAAAAGCCGGAGATAATCATTTCCGGAAAAATCAACAGGTTCGGCCGGTAACACCGGCGGAAATACATCAAATAAATAATAAAACTGGTAAAATATTATAAATGCCAGGTAAAGCAACGCAATGCCGGTAAGCCTGGTCTTTAAATCTAATACCCTGGAGGGAAGCATTAACTTTAAAGCCAGCAAACCCAGCAGAAAAGGAATTAACAGTGCAGTATCGCCTGCTACCGTCCTTAATACTCTGCTAATAAAGTCTCCCAGTATCCCGGCTTCATCTGTATACGCCAGGCTAAAATAGCAAAAAACAGCAATTGCAATTACACCCAGTCCCTTGATCTGTAATAAAAATTCTTCTTTAGGGCCTGTATTATTTTCGGACATCTTACCACCTCGGTTAAACCATAAACTTTTAAAAAGATAACCACAGAACCAGGAGGCCAAAAGCCCAGCAATAGAAAGCAAAATAATGAAACTTTTTCTCTTTAAGCAATGTTATAAATACTTTAATGGCCAGGACCCCAAACCCGAAGGCCGTAGCTGCACCTGCCAGGTAATTCCAAAGCATGGCCTTCTCCACCCCCGTGGAAAACAAGTCCTTTAACTCCAACAAGGTTGCTCCCATTATGGCCGGCGCAGCAAGCATAAAAGAATACTTTATTGCAGTTTCTTTATCCAGCTTGCTCCATAACGCAACAGTCACAGTCGCCCCCGAGCGCGATATTCCCGGAATAACGGAAATTCCCTGAAATATTCCTATCCATATCGCATCTACCAAATTCATATCTTCTAGTTTTCTGGTTCCGGGAGTTAATAAAGGTATAGAGTATAGCAGCACTCCCGTTATCAGCAGCATTATACCTACCATAAAAGTAGATTCAAAAAGCGCCTCAAAATAACTGCCTAAAATTACTCCCACCGTCCCGGTAGGTATTACCCCGGCCAGCAGCAAAAACAAAAATCGCCTCTGCTTTTTATCCACATAAAAAGAGAATAATTTTACAAAATCTTTTTTAAATACCCAAAATACTGACAATAGTGTGCCAAAGTGGAGCAGTACTTCCAGGGTTACCCCCGGTTCCTGCAGGCCAAATAAATTTTGAAAAAAAACCAGGTGACCGGAACTACTTACGGGTAAAAACTCAGTTAAACCCTGGATCATCCCCAGGATTAGCGATTCAATTATACTCATGTACCTCTCCTTAATGAAGGCCTACAGTTTAATTTCTTTTTCTAAAGGCTAAATCCTTCAAAAAACTGTATTAATATTATGTAAATATCATTCAGTTTTTATTCACTGGGAAAACCAGGTCAATCAGGTGAACCCAGAGAGGAATCAGAGGTAGAAAAATCAAGGCCCCCAGTAAATTATAGATAGTATGCGAATTGGCTAACTGCCTGGTTAGTTCAGGGGAAGATATTTGAGCTAAATAAATAAAAGTATTCCAGAAAGGCAATAGCATTAACGCACTAAGCAGGTTAAACATGAAATGTGCAGCCGCTGTTTTCCTGGCGGTAACAGAAGTCTTTATAGATGCAATTACCGCGGTTATACAAGTTCCCACATCCGCACCTACAGTCAGTGCCACCGCAGAAGCAAAAGGCAGCACATTCTTTTCCAGCATGGCCATGGCAATACCCATTATAGCACTGCTGCTCTGAAGCAGCGAAGCCCATAAAAAACCGGCACCCATCATAGTAAAATTATTATCCCGGTATTTAAGCACTAACTCCAGCTTTTCAACTTTTAAAGGCTCAAAAGCTTCTACCATAAAGCTAAACCCAATCAGCAGCACCGCAAAACTGCGGAGGCACTTCCCCACCTCTTTAACATTTTTCACCGGTAGCAGACTCAATACAAACCCGGCGGCAAAAAGGGGTAAGGCAAAACGGTGCAAATCAAAAGAAAGAAGCTGACCGGTAACAGTTGTGCCCACATTTGATCCAATTATTACGGCTATAGCCTGGGCAAGTCCGATCACCCGGGCATTTACCATACCTACCATGGTCACCGAAGTAAGGCTGCTGCTCTGCAGCAAAAAAGTAGAAAACAGGCCGGTTAAAAAACCCCTGAAGGGGGTACTGGTCAAAAAATACAGTATATTCTCTACCCGGGGGCCCAATGAATTCTCCAGCTCCCGCGAAAGCAATTGAACCCCCCAAAGAAATAAAGAAAGTCCTCCCAGCGCAGTTACCAGCAAAAGATGTGCCCCCTTATCTCCCCTTTAAATACTTATACAAGAGGCACATCATTTATAAGTATTGTTTTAACTGCTTATTTCAAACAATATTTACGACATGACGCAAGACGGGTTTTCCGTACTTTCATAAATCCTGTCATATCCTGCGCTTACCCGGGAAATATTACTTTGTTGCAGTTGCTTACCCCAGGTTAATATTAATCAAATTCCCGGGTTGAAAAGCGTGGTTTATATAATCATCGGCCTCTGCACTTATAAGCCTTACCAGCTTTCCTTGAAAAGGCGAAACGGGTTCAACAATTAATATTTTACCGTTATAATTTATTTCCAACAGGCCGCTATTCTGTTCAGGTTCAAAAAGTACATCTTCCAGGGATAGAGGGGTATATAATATCATTTTTAATCTCCTCGTATAATAGTGTTAAGGCTTAAAGATTTATCTTATTGCCAGGTATTTTTTAATTGGGGTTATACATCTTTATCCTGGCGTTCTTCTATCATTTCTTCTAAAATCTTAACCGCATTACCTACGCCCCCGACTTCATTAATCAGTCCTTCTCTTACCGCCTCATCACCAATCAGTACGGTTCCTATGTCCCTGGCAAGCTGGCCGGTATTAAACATCAGTTCTTTAAACCTATCCTCCATTATATTGGAATGTTTAACAATAAACGTAGAAATCCTTTCCTGCATTTTTTCCAGGTAATCAAAAGTTTGTGGCACACTCACCAGGTTCCCGCTTAACCTTATAGGGTGTATGGTCATGGTAGCGGTAGGCGCAATATAAGATACATCAGAAGCTACGGCAATGGATACCCCTATACTGTGTCCGCCTCCCAGGACAAGTGAAACACTTGGCTTGGACAGCGTATCAATCATTTCTGCTATAGCCAGGCCCGCTTCTACATCCCCTCCTACTGTATTTAGTATTATTAATAAACCTTGAATCTCGGGATTCTGCTCTACCGCTACCAGCTGGGGGATTATATGTTCGTACTTGGTAGTTTTATTCTGCGAGGGCAAAACCATGTGCCCTTCAATCTGCCCGATAATTGAGATGGTATATATATTGCTCTTGTTGCCCGGTAGCGGGGGCTGCCCCAGTTTTTCTATATTTTCCGTTGTACTTTCATTGCTCTGTTTCAACACAATCTCATGGGTGCCTGGTTTATTATAACTAAAATCACGGTAATGCAATTTTTTTTAACTCCCTTCAATTTTAGGCCGCAGGTTTATTTTACGAATATTTATCCCGGGTTATGCAGGAGTAAATCACCTAAAGGTAAGGAAAATTTAAAAGAAATAGTGACAGTAATAGTAGCTACCCGGCGGGATACCTCATGGGAAGTTGGACCTGGTATCTGGTTACCATTATCCACATAGAGCCTGAGTAATTACTATTTTTTTTAATATACCTGCTCAAGTTTAACAGGAAATATGCACAGTTTTCATGGGAATGTAACTATGGTACCAGGGGTTATGGCTCCCATTTTTGGGTTGGAAATTATCGGGGAAAAACAAGTAAC
>PWGO01000017.1 GCA_003554525.1 Syntrophomonadaceae bacterium
CCCGGAGCTGGTTGGTCGAAAACGGGAGAATAGCCGTGATATTATCCCGCCGGTAGGCCAGCCCGGTGGAAACACCGTTAAAAATGGGAGGTGATCCCCCTGCCGGGGATAACCAGAGTGGTACCGCGGGTTAAGCCCGTCTCTGTTTAGCAGAGGCGGGCTTGAATAGTTTGTTGGAGTAATAAACCTTATTCTAATTTATGACCAGGAGGAGGATGATTAGGATGAAATTAAATTGGAATTGTTTATTTGCTGACAGAGTAGAACGTATACAAGGTTCACAAATTAGAAACTTTTTTAGCCTTACCGAGAGTCCGGAGGTTATTTCTTTTGCCGGTGGATTTCCCGACAGTGATTTATTTCCTACAGATATTATATCTCATGCATTGGAGGAAATAGTGCGGGGAGAAAACAGCTCGGCGCTGCAATACGCTCCTACCGAAGGTGTAAGCGAGCTTCGCTCCTATCTTAAGGAAAAAATGGAAACTGAAGGAATAAATTGTAGCATGGAGGAGGTGGTCATTACCAATGGAACCCAGCAAGGACTGGATCTTTTATTTAAACTTTTAATAAACCCGGGAGATCCGGTTCTGGTGGAGGAGCCTACTTATATTGGAGGAGTAAGCTCTATCTCTTCCTACGGAGGTGAAATTACCGGTATAAGCATGGATGCGCAAGGGCTGGATCCTGTTGAGCTGGAAGAGAAAGTCAGGCATTTTTGGGCTCAAGGCAGAAGGCCGGGTCTTTTGTATACCATTCCCAATTTCCAGAATCCCACCGGTTATACCACCAACGGGGAGAGGAGAAAACTGATTTATGAAATAGCGTCACGTTATAATTTTATAATTGTGGAAGATAACGCGTACGGGGAACTTAGTTATGACCAGGAAGTGCCTCCCAGTTATAAATCCATAGATCGGGAAGGCCGGGTGGTATACCTGGGTTCATATTCCAAGACTTTTTTGCCGGGTATAAAGGTAGGTTGGGTAGTAGCTCCTCCCCAACTGCAGGAAAAAATAGTTTTATCCAAGCAGACGGCTGACCTGTGTTCTGCTTCCCTGGGACAGCACCTGGCGTCTTACCTTTCCGCCAATGGTTTTATAGATCAACATGTAAAATGGATGATAGAACATTACCGCAGCAAGAGGGATACCATGATAGAATGTATGCAGGAACATTTTCCCAAAGGGATAAGCTTTACTCCTCCCGGAGGCGGTTTCTTTTTGTGGGTACAATTTCCGGAGAGCTATCCTTCTTCCGAAGAACTGTTAAAAATGGCCCTGGAAAGGAAAGTAGCTTTTGTGCATGGAAAAGGTTTTTTCCGGGATCCGCAGCGGGGAAACCATCGTGCCCGTTTTTCTTTTAGCCAGAATAGCATTGAGGAGATTGAGGCCGGGATCAGGAAACTAGGTCAGCTGTTCCGGGATGTAGAAACCAACCGTGTTGACGCTTCCAGCATAAACAACAGGGGCCTGTAATGGGAGGTAATCCATGAAAAGTAATGAAATTATTGTTTTAGATAGCGGTATTGCCAACGTGGGAAGTGTTTTTAACGCTCTGCAATGGCTTAATGTTCCCGTACGGGTTTCACAGCTTGAAAAAGAAATCATGGAGGCCCCCGGTTTGATTTTCCCCGGGGTAGGTTCTTTTGATCAAGGCACGGCGGAGTTAAAACAAAAAGGTTTGGATATTGTGGTAAAAAAGTTTGCAGAATCAAATAAGCCTTTTCTGGGGATCTGTTTGGGGATGCAGCTTCTTTTTCAGTACAGCGAAGAAGGGGGCAAATCGATTTATCCGGAAGGATTGAGCCTTCTGCCTGGGGGGGTGAGGCGTTTTCCCACCGAATTACCCGTCCCCCACGTAGGTTGGAACACGGTGCATCCTCTACAGGGCCACCCACTTTTTACAAAAATATTACCGGCATCATTTTTCTATTTTACCCATTCTTTTTACGTGGCTCCTGCAAGGAAAGAGAATATCCTGGCTACTACGGAATACGGAGATAATTTTGCTTCTGCAGTGGTTTCGGGCAATTTAATGGGGGTTCAGTTTCACCCGGAAAAAAGCGGTCCTTCCGGGTTGCAGCTGCTAAGAAACTTTGCGGAAATAGTATATGGGCATAGACAAGTGGGGTAAGTGTTTGAAAAAGAATATATAAAATAAAAAAGAGGTAAATGCGTATGCTGGCCAAGCGAATAATACCTTGTCTGGATGTAAAAGATGGTCGGGTAGTAAAAGGGGTACGTTTTCTTGAATTAAAGGAGGCCGGGGATCCGGTGGAGCTGGCGGTTTATTACGACCGGGAAGGTGCCGATGAACTGGTTTTCCTGGATATAACCGCTTCCAGCGAAGGCCGACATGCCCTGATAGAGGTGGTAAGGCGTACCGCCCGGAATATTTTTATTCCTTTAACCGTAGGCGGGGGGATTGATTCGGTAGATTTTATTCGCGAGCTACTGCAGGCAGGTGCGGATAAAGTTTCCCTTAATACTGCGGCACTTAGATCTCCGGAGCTTATAGACAAGGCTGCGGAATATTTCGGCAGCCAGTGCATAGTAGTGGCAATAGATGCACGCAGGGTAAGCGGGGGATATACCTCTTCACCCTCCTGGGAAGTTTACACTCACGGGGGGCGTAACCTTGCGGGAATTGATGCAGTTAGGTGGGCAAAAGAAGCTTATGAAAGGGGTGCCGGGGAATTATTATTGACTTCCATGGATACCGATGGGACCCGGGAAGGTTATGACCTGGAATTGCTGGAACGGGTATCTTCGGAGGTTCCTATTCCGGTTATTGCTTCGGGCGGAGCCGGAAAACCGGAGCATCTGCTAGAAGCCTTTACCAGGGGAGGAGCTCACGCTGTGCTGGCAGCTTCTATTTTGCACTACCATTCTTTTCGCCTGGAAGAAATTAAAACATATTTAAAAAGGCAAGGGGTGATGGTGCGCACGGTTAGCGGATATCCCAGGTAACATTTTGATCAGGGGAAAACCTTATTCCTATTCAATAGTGCCGGGGGGCTTGGAGGTAGTATCTATCACCGCTTGGAGCGTGCAGTAGAGGATGATTTCCGCTAAAACAGGCATGGCGGTGCTTTTCCTGTGTAAAAGAAGAGGTATATGCCCGGAAGGCCCTGGTTCCGGGCTGTAAAGCGCAAGGGTAAGCGCCCGGCCGCAAGGTCCCTCCCCACGGGGTGGCATTGACTTGTCCGGGGAGCAAGTGGATTACCGGGTGTGAACATTCCATTTGAAATTCGGTGCTAACATATTATGTGTTATCATTCTACAGAAACAATTTTCACCATGCAGGAATCTGTTTGTTGACACCTTTTAATAAAGACGATATAATGTAGTTGCATTATACAGAAATAAATTTTGCAATACGAAAGTTTTGGGGCAAAGTATATGCCTTATGTTTTATAAAAGAAAAATAGCCTGGAATTTTAAATAATTCTCCCAGATCAGATAATATCAGAGCATATCAGAGCATAGTATGTTATTTTAACAGTTATTTCCATGCCTATGAAGCGAGTTTTTGGTAAAACCTACAGTATATAACATAAGGTTAATTAAATAATACTGTAATTACTCAGGCATCCACTGCTGCTGCTGCGCCAGGGGGACAGTTCCATCGTCTTCCCGGTTAAGGTGCGGGGACACACCTCCTTCGGAAAAATGTCCTTATCTGTCTTTGCACAGCTAAAGGTGACGCTCGAACCGTCCCCGCTAAGCACAATGCCTCTTAACTTACCCTTACTTGGCTTGAGTAGTTACATAATACTTTATTATATTTAGGAGGAGAAAGCCGTGGAAGAGCTTTATTCCCTGGTAGATCACCTGTCTAATTTGTCTCGAATTAAATTAAGCAGTGAAGAAAAAGATCTGATTGCAGGGCAGTTAAAGGACATTTTGGGTGCGGCTCAAAAAGTGCAGGAGCTGGATACCGGGGGGGTGCCTCCAACTACCCATGTCTTTTACCAGTGGCGTACCCGGGAAGACGTGCCCGCAGAATCTTTGCCAGTGGAGGAAGTTTTACGCAATGTTCCGGAACGGGAGAGCTCTCTGGTCAGGGTGCCCCGGATTAAATCTCTTGATGAATAGTAGAAACTGCGAGGTTTTGTTTTGCCATATTATAGACAATAGAAAGAGGTGTAAGGGTTGGAACTGGACCGGATGAGTGCCCTGGAAATAGGTGAGCGCCTTGGTAAAAGGGAGATTAGCGCGGAGGAAGTAGTAAATTACTTCTGGGAGCGTACACAAAAACTGGAGCCGGAACTGAAATCCTTTCTTACTACCTGTCCCGAAGAAGCTACAGGGGTAGCCCGGCAGGTGGATGAGTTACGCCGCCGGGGTGAACGGTTGCCTCCCCTGGCGGGGATACCCGTGGCGGTCAAGGACAATCTTTCCACCCGGGGAATACATACTACCTGTGGTTCCCGTTTCCTGGAGAACTACATTCCCCCTTACGATGCTGCTGTGATACAGAAACTAAAGGAAAACTACCTTCCGGTGTTGGGAAAAACCAACATGGATGAATTCGGCATGGGGTCTTCCACGGAAAATTCTGCCTTTTACCCCACTACCAATCCATGGGATTTTAGCAAAGTACCGGGAGGTTCCAGCGGTGGATCTGCGGCCGCGGTGGCCGCCCGTCAGGTCCCCCTGGCGCTGGGTACCGATACAGGGGGTTCGGTTCGCCAACCCGCCGCTTTCTGTGGTGTTTTTGGATTGAGGCCCACCTACGGAAGAGTTTCCCGTTACGGCCTGATAGCTTTTGCTTCTTCCCTGGATCAGGTAGGACCCATCACCGGAACCCCGGAGGACGGAGAAGCCCTATTTGACCTGATTGCAGGATATGATGAAAGGGATGCCACTTCCCTGGATGCTCCCGGGGATATTGCCGAACCGGAATTGGATGAACAGCGAGTGAAGGAAATTAAAGTAGGGGTTATCCGGGAGCAAGAAGGAAACGGGTTTGCCCCGGAAGTGGTGGAAAGCGTTAAAGAAATGGCTTCATTCTGGGAGAGCTATGGGGCGGCGGTGGAGGAAGTATCCCTTCCCCTCACTGAATACGCCCTGGCCGCCTATTATTTGATCAACGCCGCGGAAGCAAGTTCCAACCTGGGCCGGTATGACGGTATTCAATACGGATATCGCACTGGATATGCGGCTGACTTACAGGAGCTGGTTTTTAAAAACCGGGAAGAAGGTTTTGGCCAGGAGGTTAAACGGAGAATTGTCCTGGGCACCTATGCTTTAAGTTCCGGTTACTATGACGATTATTGCTTGAAAGCACTGAAGACCCGTACCCTGATATTGCGGGATATGCAGCGGGTGTTGCAGACTTACGATTTTTTACTGGGTCCTACTACGCCCACCCCTCCTTTTGGCCTGGGCGAAAAAATCGAGGATCCCCTGCAGATGTACCTTTCCGATGTTTGTACTATAACCGATCCCCTGGTAGGAAATGCTGCTATCTCGGTTCCGGGAGGCTTTACCCCGGAGGGAATGCCCCTGGGGTTGCAGATGTCGGCGGCTCCTTTCCGGGAATCTTTTCTGTTTAAGCTGGCCCGTTTTTGGCAGCAGCGAAAAAAATACCTTACCTGTGCCTCGTTGCAGTGCGGAGAGAAGGGGTGATCCCATGAACTACCGACCGGTGATAGGATTGGAGATACATGTAGAACTTAAAACGGAAACAAAGATGTTTTGCAGCTGCAGCGCAGCTTTTGGGGAGGAACCCAATAGCAGCTGCTGTCCGGTTTGTTTGGGTTTGCCGGGCAGTTTGCCGGTTATAAACCGGAAAGCCCTGGAGCTGGGAGTTAAAGCAGCCCGGGCGTTAAATTGCACGGTGGAAGCAAACAGCCGTTTTGACCGTAAAAACTACTTTTACCCCGACCTGCCCAAAGCCTACCAGATCTCCCAGTACGATATTCCCCTGGGTCACTCGGGCTATTTGGAAGTGGAACCGTTAACAGGCAAGCCAATAGGGATTCAACGCTGCCACCTGGAGGAAGAAGCTGGTAAGCTTTTACACCATGGGGGGTCTCTTTTGGAAGCGGAGTATTCACTGGTTGATTACAACCGTGCCGGTATTCCCCTTTTGGAGATAGTTACCGCTCCTGACTTGATCTCGGGGGATGAAGCCTACTGTTTTCTTAACGAACTGCGGTTGCTGTTGCTCTATAACCGGATTTCTGACTGCCGCATGGAAGAAGGTTCCCTGCGGTGCGATGCCAACATTTCCCTGTCTCCTGTAAACAGTAATAGCTGGGGCAACAAGGTAGAAATAAAAAATTTGAATTCATTTAAGGCAGTTAAAGCGGCCCTGGAGTTTGAGGCCGCTCGCCAGGAGGAAGTGCTTTCCCGCAGAGGCGAGGTGCTGCAGGAAACCCGCCACTGGGATGAAAACCAGAGGAAGACATTTTCCCTGCGAGGGAAAGAAGAGGCTGCCGATTACCGTTATTTTCCAGAACCAGACGTGCCTCCCCTGCAGCTGGATGGTATTTGGATACAAAAGGTGGAAGATAGCTTGGCGGAAACGCCTGCAGAACGGCGCAGGCGCTATAGGGAACAGTACGGTTTAAAAGAGGGGGAAGCCGATTTACTTGTAGCCCACCCTTCCCTGGCTGACTTTTTCGATAGAGCAGCGATAAAGTATAAAGGTTACCGGCAGCTTTTTAACTGGATAAGCGGGGAAATCACCAGGATAGCCCGTCAAAAAAATATTTCTCCGGAGGTTTTAGATTCGGGGGCACTGGTGGAAACCTTGCAATTGATGGATGAAGGTAGCATAAATCGGGGAACGGCCAGGAAAGTTCTGGAAGAAGCCCTTGTGGAAGGGAAAAACCCCGCGGAACTTGCGTTAGATAAAGGAATGGAGCAGATTACTGATACTGGAGCCCTGGGAGAGCTTGTAGATGAGGTGCTGAGGGATAATCCCAGGGCCGTAGGGGACTATCTGGAGGGCAAAAAGAAAGCGGGGAATTTCCTGTTAGGCCAAGTTATGAGCAGAACCAGGGGCAAGGCCGATCCTTCTGTAGTAAAGGAAATACTTGAGGAGCAAGTACACCCCAGGAAGAGGTGAGAAAGATGAAAGAGATTAAAAGCCTGGCGGTAACCGGAGCCCAGTGGGGAGATGAAGGAAAAGGCAAAATTGTGGATTACCTGGCTTCCCGGGCCGGGGTGGTAGCTCGCTATCAAGGGGGAAACAACGCGGGACATACCGTGGTGATCGGGGAAGAGACTTTTAAAATGCATCATTTACCCGTAGGTGTTCTATATCCCGGGGTGATATGTATTCTGGGGAGCGGAATGGTAATAAATCCGCAAGTCTTGATAGAAGAGCTGGAAGGTTTGCATGCCCGGGGAATTGATACCTCTCAACTTTACATCAGTGATCGGGCTCACGTGATATTACCTTTTCACCAGGCCCTGGATCAGGGTGAAGAGGAGATGCGGAAAGAAAAAAAGATAGGCACTACTGGTTTGGGGATAGGTCCTGCTTACGCGGACAAGGCATACCGGCGTGGAATTCGCATGATGGACCTGGTGGAGAGGAAACGCTTTGCTTCCAGGCTGGAAGAGATCCTTCCCCTGCAAAACCGTTACTTGCAGCAGGTTTACGGGCACCCGGGTTTTAACTCTTCGGAAATACTGGACTGTTATCTTCCCCTGGGAGAACGGCTTTCTTCCCTGGTGACGGACACTTCCCTGCTAATACATCACAGCCTGGAAAGGGGTGACCGGATAATCTTTGAAGGTTCCCAGGGAGCATTTTTGGATCTGGATCACGGCACCTATCCTTACGTTACTTCTTCTAGCACCACCGCAGGGGGAGTATGCTCGGGATTGGGGATAGGCCCACGTTCTATTAAAGAAATCCTGGGGGTTATAAAGGCTTATACTACGCGCGTAGGGGAAGGTCCTTTTCCTACGGAAGAAACGGGAGAGGTGGGAGAAAAGATGCGCCAGCGGGGCGCGGAATACGGTACCACCACGGGGCGACCCAGACGCTGCGGGTGGTTTGACGCGGTGATGGGCCGATACTCTGCCCGGATAAATGGCTATACCGGTTGGGCGGTAACCAAACTGGATGTACTTACCGGACTGGAGAAGATCAAAATTGCCGTGAGCTACTTTTGCAGCGGTGGACATCAAATGGAGCAATTTCCCGCCTCCCTGGAAGAGCTTTACGATTGCCGGGCTGAGTACCAAGAGCTACCCGGCTGGGAGGAGGATATTACCGGTGCCCGTTCTCTGGAGGAGCTTCCGCCGGAGGCCTGCCGTTACCTGGAAGCTATAGAGGAGCTTACTGGAGTTAGAGCGCTACTTATCTCCACGGGACCGGAAAGGGAGCAGACCATAGTTACTTGCAATGATATAATATAACATAAAACAGGTTTAAATATTTACAGGATGCCTACCTTTGCAGGTGTTGGCCCTGTTTCCAAACTAACCGGGAGGGAGAGGTAGTTCCATGCTGGATCGCTATGCCAGGGAGGAAATGAAAAGGATTTGGAGCCTGGAAGAGAAATTTAACCGATGGCTGGAGCTGGAGCTTTACGCCTGTGAAGCCTGGAGCAGGTTGGGAATGATACCGGAAGAGGCGGTGGAGAAGATCCGGAATAACGCCTCTTTTTCCGTGAGACGTATCCAGGAGATAGAAGAGGAAACCCGGCACGACGTGGTGGCTTTTACCAGGTGCCTGGCGGAAAACCTGGGTGAAGAAAGCCGCTATGTACATTACGGGTTAACTTCCTCCGATGTGGTAGATACCGCCTTGTCAGCGGCCTTACAGGAAGCGGGCTCTCTAATAGAAGAAGGACTGGAGCAACTTGAAAGCACAATGCAAAGGCAGGCCCTCCGGTATAAGGAAACCGTGATGATGGGAAGAACCCACGGGGTTCATGCCGAACCTACCAGCTTAGGCCTCAAGTTTGCCCTGTGGATGGTGGAGCTGCAGAGGAATAAAGACAGGTTTTCCCGGGCGCGGGAAATAACCCGCTACGGAAAGCTATCGGGTGCGGTAGGGAATTACGCAAACATTGACCCCTTTGTGGAAGAATACGTTTGTAAATGCATGGGTTTGAAAGTAGATCCGGTGTCTACCCAGGTATTACAGCGTGATCGGCATGCTGAATACGTATTTGCTTTAAGCCTGATAGCTGCCATGCTAGAAAAAATTGCTCTGGAAATCCGAAACCTGCAGCGGACTGAAATCAGGGAAGTTGAAGAACCTTTTAGAGATAACCAAAAAGGTTCTTCTGCTATGCCGCATAAGCGCAATCCGGTTCTCTGTGAAAGGATTTGTGGTCTTTCTCGGATTGTTCGTTCTCAAGTCCAGGTTTCTATGGAAAACATTCCTCTCTGGCATGAAAGAGATATATCTCATTCCTCTGCGGAAAGAATTACTCTGCCGGAGACTACCACAGTAGTAGATTATATGATTCACCAGGTAAATTACATAATTAGCAATTTACATGTTATACCGGAAAACATGCTAAATAATATTCAAAAGACAAACGGTTTGGTTTTTTCTCAACGTGTTTTGTTAGCTCTAATAGATAAGGGATTAAGCAGGGAAGAAGCTTATGATCTGGTGCAGAATGCTGCTCAAACAACCTGGGAAAAGGGAGAATCTTTTTACCAGGTGTTAAGGAAAAAAGAAAAGGTTAAGGAGTATCTTACAGAAAAAGAGCTGGAGGAGTGCTTTGAACCCGGCTATTATCTCCAAAAAATAGATCATATTTATAAACGTTTGGGATTCGAGTAATAATTTAAGGTTTAAATTAATAGTTGCTTGAATTAATAAAAACATAAGAAGCAGTTATATTGATATATTGTTTCAAATAATCTAAAAATGAGGGAGTGCTATATGAAGAGAGAAAAAGTAGTTCTGGCGTATTCGGGAGGTCTGGATACTTCGGTTATATTGAAATGGTTGCAAGAAGAAAAGGGTTACCATGTGGTGGCCATGGCGGCTGATATAGGTCAGGGCTTTGAGGAATTGGAAGGAATTGAAGAAAAAGCACGTCAAACAGGAGCGATAGAAGTTTATATAGAGGAGGTACAACGAGAGTTTCTTACCGATTACGTTTTTCCCATGCTAAAGGCGGGTGCTGTTTTTGAAAGCAAATATTTGTTGGGAACTTCGATAGCTCGTCCCCTTATAGCTAAAAAAATGGTAGATGTGGCTCGCCGGACTGGCGCTGGAGCTATAGCACACGGCGCTACAGGGAAAGGTAACGACCAGGTACGATTTGAGCTAAGCATAAAAGCCTTGGCTCCTGAACTAAAAATTGTGGCTCCCTGGAGAGAATGGAATTTACGTTCACGCTCTGATGCTGTGGAGTACGCTCAAAAACAAGGTATCCCTGTCCCTGTAACCAAGGAAAAAATGTATAGCATTGATGCTAACATCTGGCACAAAAGTTACGAGGGCGGCTCCCTGGAAAATCTCAACAACCAGCCTGATCCGGAGATGTTTAAGTTTACCCGTTCTCCTGATGAAGCCCCTCAAGAACCTGAAATAGTGGAAATTAGTTATAAGGAAGGCGTGCCTGTAGCAATTGATGGTATAAACTATAACCCCGAAGTCCTGGTGGAAAAACTAAATGAAATTGCCGGGAAGCATGGTATAGGAAGAGTAGACCTGGTAGAAAACCGGTTGGTGGGGATGAAATCGCGAGGCATATATGAAACCCCCGGGGGCACTTTGTTGTATCTTGCTCATAAGGAACTGGAGCATATTTGCTTAGACCGCGAAACCATGCATTACAAGGAAAAGGTGGCTTTAAAATACGCAAAGATGGTTTACAATGGCCAGTGGTTTACCCCGCTACGCCGGGCCCTGGATGCTTTTGTTGACATTACCCAGCAGAATGTAACCGGAAGCATAAAGCTTAAACTTTACCGGGGCAATGTGGAAATTGTTAGCAGGAGCTCCCCTTACTCGTTATATTACCCTGAGATGGTTACTTTTGAAGAAGATGAGCTTTACAATCAGAAAGATGCCGAAGGTTTTGTTAATTTATTTGGGCTTCCCGTAAAAATCCAGGGCATGATGGAAATGGCGCAAAGGGAGGGAAGAAGGAATGAATAGGTTTTTGAGTGGACGCTTTGATGTTGATACTGACCCTCAGGTAGAAAGATTTACCGCATCTTTGCATTTTGATCATCTCTTGTTTTCGGAGGATGTTGAAGGGAGCCTGGCCCATGTAGATGCTTTGTGGGAGGCAGATTTGCTAAACGAAGAAGAGGCTTCTACTCTAAAAAAGGGCCTGAAGGAATTGCATCAAGAGGTGCAGGAAGAGATAAAAAAAGGTGAGTTTAAACTAAATTTTGCCGATGAAGATATACACATGCACCTGGAAAGGAGATTAACTGAAAAAGTAGGGGATACAGGAGGCAAACTGCATACTGGTCGCAGCCGAAATGACCAGGTAGCCCTGGATCTTCATTTGTATTTAAAAAAAGAAATCGGTGAAATAGATGCTTTGTTGGAAGACTTCCAGAAAACAATTATTGATTTGGCGGAAAAAAACCTGGAAGTAATAATGCCGGGCTATACTCACTTGCAAAGAGCTCAACCGGTTTTGTTCTCTCACCATATAATGGCTTATTTCTGGATGTTGCAGCGGGACCGCGAAAGATTGGAAGGAGTAAAGGATCGTACTGACCTGATGCCATTAGGTGCAGGCGCTTTAGCAGGTAGCGGATTTAATTTAAACCGATCAAGGGTGGCCAGAGAATTGGGTTTCTCCCGGCTTTATGAAAACAGTATGGATGCAGTAAGCGATCGGGATTACCTGGTTGAATTTTTAAGTTTTTCTTCAACGAATATGATGCACTTGTCCCGACTTTGTGAGGAATTAGTGCTCTGGTGTTCTTCAGAGTTTAATTTTATTGAACTTGATCAATCACACACTACCGGGAGTAGTCTTATGCCTCAGAAAAAAAATCCAGACGTGGCGGAACTGGTGCGGGGTAAAACCGGCCGGGTTTATGGTACACTGATAGGAGTTTTAACTTTGCTCAAAGGTTTACCTTTAACCTATAATAAAGATTTGCAGGAAGATAAAGAAGGTCTTTTTGATACCGTAGAAACAGTAAAGCAGTCTCTATACCTGTGTAAGGAAATGCTCAAAGGAGCCAGATTAAACCGAAAAAAAATGGAGCAAGCCGTAGAAAACGACTTTTCCGGAGCAACCGAGCTGGCTGACTACCTGGTTCGCAAGGGTCTTCCTTTTCGAGAAGCACACCATATTATAGGAGCACTAGTGTCTTACTGTGAAAAGAAAAATTTGAGTTTAAAGGAGTTAAACCAGGAACAGTTGCTACAGTTTCATCATGCCCTGGATTTGGATGAAATAAGCGAACTACTTTTTCCCTTATCCAGCGTAAGTGCCAAGAAGTTACGGGGTGGCACTGCTCCCGAGGCTGTTCGCGAACAGATAAAAGAGGCTCGCCGTTGTATGCAAAATAAAGAAACGTTTACAGCAGATAAATAATAATTGCAACTTCTAAGACTCATGATAACCTGGTACAGGTCAAACTTACCATAATGTGGGGGAAAGGAGGGGGACTTTTTATTCTCTAAGTTTTCACACTGTGAATAGTTACCTTTCTTATTTGTTCTTGCGCCTGCTGGTATGCTGTGGTAAAATTATTCTTAGTAAATAAAATAATAGTTTCTAAAAGGTGCTTTGTAAAGTTAAATGGGAACGGGGTGAAAATCCCCGGCAGCCCCCGCTACTGTGAGCGCGGACCAACCCTGCCGTAAACCACCGGGTAAATCCCGGGAAGGGGTGGGTAGTAGGAGGAAGCGCAAGCCAGGAAACCAGCCTTTTTGAACTGCACGAATGTCCTTCGGAGGGAAGGTAACTGCAGGCGTGTAATGCTGCCCTTGCCCTAAAAGGCGGGGGTTTTTATTTGGCTGCGGCCTGTTACAGCAATGAAAGCCTTTCCCTTTGGTGGGGAAAGGCTTTCTTACTGCAACAGGAAATCTAAAACCAAATTTCGGGGGTAAAAAATGATGAATACTACAGAGGTAATTCTTTTGTCTCACGGGAGCCGCCGGGAGGAAGCCAACAAAGATGTTTTGGCACTGGCCCGGCTTATGCAGGAATACCGGGAGGAACAAAAGGTAGATGTTTCAGCAGCTTTTCTGCAGTTTGCAGAACCAAGCCTGCCGGAAGCCATAAAAAAAGCTGTGCATGTAGGGAAAGAGTTGATACTGGTGGCGCCCTTGTTTTTGACCTCCGGGGTACATATAACCGAGGATATCCCGGAAGTTGTTGAAGAAGCTGAGAGACTTTACCCCGGGGTAAAAATCAAGCAGTGCTCACCCCTGGGATGTGACCGGAGACTGGTTCCCATAATATGGGATAGGGTAGAAGGTTTAATATAGCAAAACAGGATTGCCGGTGAAATTAAAACACTGGTTGAATTTTATCGGTACCTATTGATAGCTCCTTTCTGGGGGCGGGAAAGGCGGAAACCGGTTTTCCCGCCCGCAACTTCTTTTTTTCAATCAAAAAATATCGGGCAGGTGGTTTTAAAAAATGTTCCTGGCAATGGTAGGGATAAATCACAATAGCGCTCCACTGGAAGTAAGAGAAGAGTTTTCTTTAAGTCAAAAGGATCTTCGGGACGCCTTGCATTACCTGCTAAAGCAGGAGGGAATACAAGAGTGTTTCCTTTTTTCCACATGCAACCGGACGGAACTGTATGCCTGGTGTGAAAGTAAAAATACACTGCTGCATTATTTGTCTTCTTATTTTAATGAAATCAAGAGCGTTAATAACCGTTTTATATCGGGAGAGATGTTTTATTTTTTGGAAGAAGAACACGCTGTAAAGCACTTGCTGCGCGTGGCTTGCGGCCTGGATTCTACTGTGTTGGGGGAGACACAAGTCCTGGGACAAATAAAAGATGCTTTCCTGGTTTGCCAGGAGGAAAAAGCGGGAGGCACCTACATTAACGGGCTGGTCCAAAAAGCAATTTCTATGGGTAAACGGGCTCATACCGAAACAGGAATCGGCAAACATGCCGTGTCATTTGGTTACGCTTCGGCGGAACTGGCCCGCCGGAATTTTTCTTCCCTGGAGGACAAATGCCTGGTAGTTATTGGAACCGGGGAGATGGCCAAGTTAACCCTTCAGAATATTTTTGACCTGGGGATTAAAGAAGTAGTGGTAGCCAGTCATTACCGTAGCAGGGCGGAAGCTCTTGCTTCGCGTTTTGAGGGAAAAACCGTTAATTTAAAAGAGGTTGATTCCGGCCTGGAATATGCCGATGTAGTTATTTGTGCAACCAGCGCGCCTCATTATGTAATAACAGCTCGCAGGTTGCTTTCTTTACTTGGCGGCCAGAGGAAAGAGCCCTTGCTGATTGTAGACCTGGGAGTTCCAAGGAATGTGGAACCATCCGTGGATGAAATTCAGGAGGTAAAACTGTTTAATCTGGATGATGTAAACCGGATAATTCAAGAAAATTTAAAAACGCGGCAAAGTGAAGCCCGCAGGGTAGAAATAATGGTACAAGAAGAAGTATTGGAATACCTGAAATGGTACCAGCGGCAGAAAGTTAATCCCCTGATAGCTGACCTGCGCCAAAAAGCGGAAGATATAAGACAGGAAAAAATGGAGGAATTTGAAAAGCAGTTGGCTTCACTTTCTCCCCGACAACGAAAAGCAGTGGAAAAACTCTCCCGCAGCCTGGTTAACAGTTTTATTAAAGACCCTATCATGAGCTTAAAAGATCTGTCCCTGGAAAAGGATTATGAAATGGCGGAAAAGTATGCACGTATTATCCTGGGTTTACAGGAAGAAGAAAAACCGGGGGAAAGTAGAACGGGAGCAAGGAAAAAGTAAATTAAAACTTGGGAGGTGCAGGATAAAATGCATTTACCTGATGGTGTTTTAGAAGCAAGGCACGCCGGAGCCTGGTACTTGGTAGTGGTGTTGTTTATATTGAAAGGACTGGCGGAGGTAGCAAAAAAATCACGGCAGATTGAGGGTTTTAAGGCTCTGCTGGGCCTGCTGGGTGCGGTTATTTTTGTGGTTTCTTTACTTCCCATACCTGTACCCGTGGCGGGAACTTCTTCGCACCCGGTAGGAACGCCCCTGGCGGGAATCATGGTGGGACCTTATATCGGAACGCTGTTGGGTTCGGTAGCCCTGTTTCTTCACGCGGCAATTTTTCTGCACGGGGGCTTCAGTACCCTGGGCGCTAATATTTTTTCCATGGGAGTAATTGGTTCCACAACTGCGTTTTTGCTGTTTCACGGCCTGCGCTGGTTCAGGTTCAATCTGCTGGGGGCGGCTGGAGCAGCAGCTTTTGTGGGCAGTCTTGCCGTATACGCGGCTACTACTGCTCAGCTGGCCGTAGAGGCGGAAGGGGCTTTTTTAACCACCTGGGCCTCTTTTATGGCTCTTATTACCCCTGTTCAGGCGCCGCTGGCTCTTTTTGAAGCAGTTATTACCGCATTTATGGTTAATTATATATTTGTGCACCGGCCTGAAATCCTGGCTGCACTTGGAGTAATAAGAGCGGGGGAAGTTATTAAAAAGCCGGCAGGGGAGGAGGTTTAAAATGAAGATGCAGCTTATACTGGGAGGGCTTGTTGCAATTTTTGTTTTGGCGTTTGCTGCTGCGGGGTTGGTTATGGAAGATGTGGAATGTGTGGATCACCGGTTGGAAGCTATGGTACAGACTGGTGATGGCAGCGAGGATGATGGAGATGAAAGCGCTGAACACCATGAGGAACATGATTCGCATGGGGGACACCCGGAAGATCATGATCACCATGGCAAAGAACACCGACAGGACCACGATCCTCATGAAGAAGATCACCATGACCACGATCATGATCACGAAGATGGTAATCATCACGACCATGACCATGATCACGAAGATAGTCATGACCATGACCATGACCATGACCATGATCACGAAGATAGTCATGACCATGACCATGACCATGACCATGGTGATGAGCTTTATTACGGGTTGGGCGGTGTTGCAGCGGGCTTATTAGCAGGCTACAACTTGAGGAAGCTTGCCGAGTCCGGCAAGAAAAAGACAGGCAATTATTAAAGTAACTATTAAGGGTGTGAAATTTTAGAGAATAAGAAGACCCCCAATTTTATGAGAGGTGAGAAGTGGGAATTTAGAAGTGAGAGCCCCCCACCTTAATTAGAAGTTGGAGGTAAGAGGTGAGAGAGGCACAGGACCTGGTGTCAGTTTACCATGAACCTGAGTAGATACGTATAAAAGGCTGTTTTCAGGCTGTTATTATCCAATAACTGGTATAAACAAAGGGGGTACTACCTTGTCCCTGGTTGGAATCATGCGGGGTTCCCAAACAGCAGGAAGGCACTCCGGGATTATATCTTCCGTGCATCCTTTCAATAAAGCTCTTTTACCCTTGGGCCTGTTGGTACTGGTCTTAACTTCAGCCTCCCCAGGGTTTCACTTCTTTCTTCTGGTGATGCTCTTTTCTTTCCTGTTTTACGCCCGGATGCCCTTATCTTTACTGGCCCGGCGCATGGTAATACCTGCGTTTATTGTATTTAGCTTTTTATTAGTAAATACTCTTCAGTATGGCGATACAGTTATTTTATCCTTGTCGGCGGGTGGAGTGGAGGCAGCTTTCTACCGTGAAGGGCTTTTACGCGGGGCATTTACTGGTTTGAGAGTTTTTTCTGCTGTAACGGCGCTGATTTTATTCAGCCAGGTTACTACTTTCCGGGAGATGCTTTCCCTGGCTAAAAGCTTAAGAATTCCTTTGACCCTGGTGGAGCTGGTGGTATACACATACAACTTTAGTTTTTACCTTGGGGAAGAAGCTTCGCGGATTATGGCGGCACAGAAGCTCCGTTTGGGCCACCGTAATCGCTGGAGCCTTTTATCCAGTTATGGTACCATGGGGGGGATGATTTTTATTCGCTCTTACGACCGGGCAGGGAAAATAAACCGGGCGCAGAAGCTGCGGTGCTACCGTGGTAAGTTGTATTTACCGGCTGTAGCTCCATTGAAAAGAAAGGATTATTATCACCTCTCCCTGGTCCTGGTGATTATACTACTTTTGGGAACATGTTCAATTCTGGGTTTTGTTTAGGCAAAAGCAATGCGGAAATTTAACAACCTGGAGTTATAAAGGTGGGTAAGGCATGATAAGTGCGCAACTTCTTTACCAGGTAAGCGGTTTAAACTTTTCTTACCCGGGCTCTTCTCCTGCACTGCAGGGAATAAACCTGGAGGTTTACCAGGGAGAATTTTTGGTGCTGTTGGGAGTTAACGGTTCAGGCAAAACCACCCTTCTTGGACTTCTCTGCCGTTTGCTGGAGCCACTGGAAGGAGAGGTAAAGTTATACGGGAAAGAATTATCCCGCTACTACGGTGACCAGGAACTTTATCAGCTCGTAAACCTGGTTTTCCAGGAGCCCAATGATCAGCTTTTTTGCACTACCGTAGAAGAAGATGTATCATTTGGTCCACGTAACCTGGGACTGGAAGAAGCAGAAATTGAGCGGAGAGTGTCAACTGTTTTAAAGAATGTTGGTTTGGAAGGTTTCAGGCACCGTTGCATACATGAGCTGAGCTTCGGTGAAAAAAAGAGGACGGCGCTTGCTTGCGCCCTGGCCATGGGTTCTAAAACGCTGTTGCTGGATGAACCGACTTCGGGTATTGATCCAGTGGGAGCCTCAGAGATATTCCAGATGTTGCGGGAATACAACCGGCAACAGGATATGACCGTTATTATGGCTACCCAGGATGTGGATATGATACCGGTTTATGCCAGCCGGGTAGCTCTTTTAAGCAAGGGGGAACTAATCACGGTGGCCCCGGTCAAGGAATTATTTGAAAATCCGCAACTACTAAGAGAAAGCCGCGTTAGACTTCCCCGGGTAGCACACCTTATGGAGGTGCTGGAACAGGAAGAAGGAGTAGGCTCGAAGCCGTACCCTTTGACTATTGGAGAAGCTCGTCGTCAACTGGTGGATATAATGAAAAATAAAGGATTAGAAAACCGATAACTCAGCGGGTTGCCGTTGCAATTAACCCTCCCTGGCAGGAGATCGGTGGCCCAAAATGCGGAGGTTAGAGGTTAGAAATTGAAAAAATATTGAACACCATCTTTACGATCGCAGGCAAGATAATAAATTCAAGCCTAAGGGGCACCTGTTAGTATTTCTAAAGTGCTTCCTGATCTTTTTTAAATCCATCGAAAGAAGGATTATGACAAGTCGATTATGACAATTCATAGATTATGCTTTTGCCGTGTCTATTCTCCTGGGTAGGGTTTCATATGGCCTGGTTTTTGATATAATGTAGCCGGTAGTGATACAAAAAATAAATATTCAAGGGGGTAAGAAGTACCATGGCTCCAGAGGAAAAGGTGCTTTTAGAGGTGGAAGGGAAGGTGGCTACGATTACTTTGAACCGGCCGGAACGTGCCAACGCCATGAATGGTGATATCTGGCTTGGTTTAGAAGAGGCGGCAAAGAAGATCAGGTACAACCCCGAGGTAAAAGCAGCTGTTATGAAGGGAGCGGGCAATTCGTTTTGCAGCGGTCTGGACTTGAAAGCCGTGGTTTCGGAAGGAATTTCCCTGCGGGACCATACTCTGCGCGGCGGGTACGAGACGCTTGCCTTTTTAAGCAGTATTTTTACCCGCTATGAAAAACTACCCGTTCCGGTCATTGCGGCCATCCACGGGGGATGTATAGGGGTGGGTATGGAGCTGGCCCTGGCCTGTGATATAAGGATTGCTTCGGAAAATTCCGTATTTTCCATACCAGAAGTAGTACATAATCTTGTTCCAGATTGCGGGGGTACCCAGAGGCTGCCCCGCATAGTAGGCCCGGGCATGGCTAAAGAGCTGGTATTTACCGGTCGCAGGATAAGCGCAGAAGAAGCGATGCGTACAGGGCTGGTTAATCATCTTTATGCGGAAGATGACCTTATGGAAGAAGCTTACCGTATGGTTTCGGAAATCGCTGAAATGCCTGAAGCAGCGGTGCAAGCTTCTAAAAGGGCATTAAATATTGCCATGTCTTCTTCCATGGAAGACGGCCTGCAGTACGAGACCTCGGAAGCGGAAAAAGTGCTGGGGGACAGGGCCAGGCATATTTTTCATAATGAATAGTAAGCTCCAGGTAGCTATCTGGCCCGGAGACAAACAACGCTAAAAGCAAAACTGGCCCCTAAAAATGGAAGATCATGGATAGCAGTTACTGAAACAAGTTTTTTATAGGATTAATGGAAAAGCAGGAGAATGTTACACTTTGTAGAACTTAAACTAATAATGGCGTATATTATATATACAGCTAATTTATTAAAATAAGGGGGTATAATCATGTCTGGTAATCGTAGAATTACCGTGGCTGCTGCAGCTGCAGCAGTGTTAACAGTGGCATTATTGTTAGTTGGTTGCGGGGATATCCTGGATGATACCCCGGACAATCCCGTGGAACATTTAATTGAAGTTGAAAGGAGCAACATGGAGGAGGCATCTCAGAGGTGGGAAAATATTATTCCGGATGAGTGGAAGGAACTAAATGAAAAGATGCAGGAGAGCTCTTTTATTAGTTCTGTTAATGTAAGCGGCGACCTGGACATGGGGGATGACATGCCGGCTATGGAGCAGCAGTTGATCTCGGGAATGTTAGAGGAATCTTCAATTAATTTTACTACAAAATCAGACCATAAAGAAAACAAGGAATTTAACGAAATTTCGGGAGAGATAATAGGTGTAGATCTCCCCACAATAGAGCTTCTGCTTTGCGATGATTTTATGGGTCTTAAATCAGAGCAGTTTTACGAACAGTATTTATACTTGCCTGTGGATGAATACGGCGAATTCATGCGCGAGATTGATCCTAATTATGTAGGCCCGGATGAAATGATGACCGAAAATCCTTTTGAAGATTTAATTTCCGAAGAAAAAGCAGAAGAGATCACGGAAAGGCTTATGGAGCACCTTTACGGCAACATAGAAGAGGAATACCTTGAAGTTTCCGAGGTAGACTATGATTCTCCCGAAGGAGAAGTAGAAGTACTGCAATTTAAGGTAGACCTTACCTCAGAAGAGGCCGAAGGCATTTTAGAGGGATTCTTGAAAGACCTGGAAGAAGACGAAGAGCTTTTAGAAACATTTACTGAAGTTATGATAGACATGGCGGTAGATATGGCGTCTATGTTTGAAGCAACGCCCGAAGTGCCAGATGCAGAGGATAAAGAGGAAATGATTGAAGATATCAAGGAGGGACTTCAGGAAGGAAGAGAGGCTGTCGAGTTTCCCGAAGGCTTTGAAATGAGAGTCCTGGTAGATGACGATGACCGGATAGTAGAAAGGGAGCTTGACTTTACCCTGGGCGCTGCGGATACAGGAGAAGAATTCAGGGTAGTCCTTAATTCCAACAGCTGGAAATACGGTGAAGAAGAAGAAGAAGTGTCCGGTGAACTGGAAGTCGGCCCGACCGGAGAGACTATAGTAGTTGGATATCAATGGGATATAAGCCCGGAAGAAGAAGGAACCAGGGAGAATTTCCACTTTTCTCTGGGAGAACCTGGCGCAGACTTCTTTATCTTTGATGGAGATAAGGTGAACTATACAGATTCGGATACGGAAAAAGAACACCATGATTTAACATTTGATATTGAAATTCCCGAGGAGCCGCAGGCACCGGCTATTTCCGGATCACTGAAAAGCGAAATAGACCAGGACCTGGACGAAGGTTACCACGAAAGTAAAAATGTGTTTTTCCTGGATACAGAAATCCCGGGCCCCATGGGAGTAGCAGATCAATTTGCTATAGCCTTTATTTTCGATGTAGACGTGGAATTTGTAGATGAAGTAGATCTGCCGGATCTGGAAGAAAAAGACGCGGTTAACGTGATGGAACTGGATGAAGAAGGATGGGAAGAAATAATAAATGAAATAGAAAAGAATGCCAGGGAATTTGTAGATGAGTTTTCGCAAGAGTTTCTGGGCGAAGGGATGATGCCTCCCGAAATGGAAGGTGAGCCTGGCATGGAGGAGGAAATGCCGTTACCGGAACCTGAGCCGGATTCTGAATTGCCGGATATCGAAGATGATGATCTAGACTTGGAAGAGTTTGAAGATATGGAGGAATTTGAGAATATGGGTGAGCTTTAGGCTCCTAAAAAGTGGTAATTAAAGGTTTGTAAAGAAAGCCGGGGTTTTAATGAAAAACCCCGGCTTTTAATTTATTTAAAAAGCATTTTGACTGGGTTACTGGAGCTATGTAGTTAAAGCCATGATTTTTGAGAGGCAGGGGTAGTAATTTTTGATTTAAATTTTGCTGAAACGGTAATTTACCGAAAACAATGGGATAATGATAATAAAATATGAAAAAAATATATTATTAGAATCTAATCCGGTATACAAAGGGAGGTTGAAATGAATAAAATCGAGCTAAATTTTTATTTTCCCTGTAGTAAAATGGCCAGGCAGGCTGCCTTTACTCTTGAAAACATGGGACTACAAGTGCATTTGATGCCGGCTGGAGCTAAAACCGCTTTGGAAAGTAATACAGGTAGGGCTGATGGTGAAGAAGTTATTGCTTTAGTTTCTGGTAATGCAAATGGTTACAAAAAGGGAGCTTATTTAAAAGTTGCTGTTCCTGACAGGGGAGAAGATGTCGAAAGAATGACCCAGGTTATTATTGAACTTGGCGGAAGAATTTAAGACTCCGCCAAACCCTCAAAATTCTCTCCGTACCACTGCACTGCCTCTACTTCCACCGGCCAGTTCTATAAATAAACCGGCAAAAACTAATACTACTTCCAACCTCTATATACAAGTATGGTTTATTTATAGTTATTTCGCAGGGCATCAAGAATACCCAGGACCACGTGGGCTATGCCGAACCCTGAAAGGGTATCACCCAGCCTACCGCCGGTTAATTTTCCTGTTGCGGCTAAAAGCATGCCTATAACTGCAACAATTATTCCTGCCTTGTTGGTTTTAATTATTTTATTTCACCTCTTTTTATTTTATTTTTTCAATTTGTGCGAAGTATATTCAAGGCTTAAAACTAAAATTTATATGGTATATATATCTATATTTAATAAATTTAAAAGTTAAGGTTGTATATATTTTAAGCAGGTAAACGGGGCTATCCGTAGAAAAATAACTCCGGGGGCTGTAAGCTGTACGATAGTTTGTAAATTATAAAGCAATTTATTAAAATAAAAAGTAAATGCAAAGTATAGAATGGCCGTTGCCAGGTATCGGCGTAAAATATTTAATTATAATGCCCGGGGAGGTGCAGAAGTGGCTTTTAATATTGAAGATATAGCCAGGCAGGTTGCTGGTTGGATATGGGAAAGCAGCAGGGTGGTAATATTTACCGGCGCAGGCATCAGCACGGAATCGGGAGTGCCTGATTTTCGTAGACCGGGGGGAATTTGGGACCGCTTTGACCCGGAAGAGATGACTTACCAGAATTTTGTTTCCAAACCGGAAAGCCGCCGGGTATACTGGGAACTTTATTATAACTGCTGGAAAGAGTTTGCAGGCGTAGAGCCAAACCGGGCTCACCTGGCGGTAGCGGAGCTGGAAAACCGGTACCAGAAGTTAAGTGCGGTTATTACCCAAAATGTAGACGGGTTGCACCAGGAAGCAGGAAACAGCCCTGGAAGGGTATGGGAATTGCACGGAACTATGTGGCAGTTAACTTGTTTAAACTGTTCCAGCGAATATTCCTGGGATATAGTTCTGGATGCACTGGAAAACGGAGAAGAAGTGGAAAACTGTTCCGGATGTGGTGGCCTGTTAAAGCCCGCTACTGTTTCTTTTGGACAGGCGCTGCCCTCTACGGTTTTACTTCAGGCACAGCAGTTAAGTGTAGAGGCGGACCTGTTTATAAGTATTGGTTCTTCCCTGGTAGTATATCCTGCGGCCATGCTTCCACAGCTGGCTAAAGATGGTGGAGGGAGGCTGGTTATAATTAATCGCGAACCTACTCCCCTTGACCCCATGGCGGACCTGGTCTGGGAAGTTAGCGCCGGAGAAGCCATGTCGGAAGTTATGGAGCAGCTGTATCAAATGGAAGATTAGCTGAAGCTACAGTTGGTTTACATGGGGCAATTTACAAAATAGTTGTTGAGAAGCTTAATTTGGTGTATGGTTTGGTTGCTGTAATTATTTAACGATTCCGGTTTTAAGCAGTCTTTATGTCCCACCAGGGAAGCCAGGAAGTTGAGGTTTTCCCAATCGTGTGTTTTCCAAACCTCCAGCAGGTTGTTTTCCAGGGCAAATTTTGGGGCAAGAACTTCTGACAGCTTGTTACTGTACTGTTCCGGTGAACCCTGATCTATTACTTCTACAGCAATCCGCCCGCTTATACAGGCGGTATCGATTCCGCCCCCGTGAAGGGGTGAAGCCAGGCCGGCGGCATCGCCGGTAACAATAATATTGTCTTTAACCGGGGAAGGGCAGGGTTTAAAGGGGACAGCTCCGCCCGCTTTTTTTAATATCCGGTAACCTGGTGTGTTTAAGTTTTCTTTTCTTATAAATTTTTGTAGTTCTTCCCTCAAGTTTAATCCTTGCAAGCGGCATTCCCCGGGGTTTAAGACCCCAATACCCACGTTGGCTTTATGTTTTCCCTTGGGGAAGATCCAGCAGTAGCCAAGGAAATAAGGCTTCAAGGTTACTTTAATGGCATTGAACAGGTGATGAAAATCGCCTTCCATCTGGTACTGGTATGTATTACCTTTTCCCTGGTTTTTATTAGAACTGAAATCCCCGTAGTTTTTTGCAACCTGGACGCCTCTGGCGTCAATTACCCAATCATACTCCCGGGATAAACCGTTGAGGTCCTTCTGGGAAACCGGAGGGTTTTCTTTTATTATTACCCCCAGGGAACGGGCTTGTTCTGCCAGGTATTGTTGTCATTCCGCCCGGTCGATCATCCAGATATCAAGAGCAATATTCTTGAAGCGGTAGGTTTCATCCAGCTCAATTAAAATATTTTCTACTTTATGACGCACTCCTTTTTCCGGTCTTCCCAGCTGGTTTAAAAAATCAAAAATTCCTTCGGCACAGTTTATTTGGTCCCCGATACGGTATTTTTCAAAAAGGGTGACCTGCATACCGCGCTTAATTCCTTCGAGGGCGGCGTATAACCCCGCCGGTCCACCGCCTGCTACAGCCAAGGAAATAATTGGAAATCACCTCCTGTTGAGTAAGGTATTTAGTGAACAAAAGCAATTAATTTATTATTTCCATATTTATGGTCAATTTCCTTTTTTATTGTTAAAATTTTGTGTTTAAAAGTACAAAAGTAAAAACCCCGCTTATACGGGGTTTTTGGTGGAGAGGACAGGATTTGAACCTGTGAAGGCGCATGCCAGCAGATTTACAGTCTGCCCCCTTTGGCCAAACTTGGGTACCTCTCCATAAATTATGATTTTCCAGGATGCGGTTGCGGACCACAAACAGCAACCTTCATCCCGTGCACAAAAACATTTTAACGAAGTTTACGGCTGGTGTCAAGGAACTATTAGATATCTTTTATAGCTGTTGCACTGTTGCCTGCAATAAAATTCCATATATTTAAATATACTACACCTGGTTGTACGCCCATTCCAGCCACTGCATGGCTATTTCCAGGTCTTCTTTTTCTACGGTAGCACCGCACCAGAAACGTAGTCCTGGCGGGGCTTCCCGGTAAGAGGAGATATCGTAAGCCACCTGTTCTTCAGCCAGCAGGTCAATTATTTTCTGCAATTTTTCGTTAGAAATATTTACTTTCAAACAAACGCTGGTGTTGGAACGTATTTCCGGTTCTGCTGCAAGGAATTCTACCCAATCGTGGCGAGAAACAAAATCCTCCAGGACTTTCAAGTTGGCTTCACTTCGTGCAATCAGACCCTGCAGCCCGCCAACGGATTTTGCCCATTCTAAAGCGGCAAGATAGTCTTCGTTGCAAAGCATGGAAGGGGTATTGATGGTAGAACCTTCAAATATTCCCTTGTTTATTTTGCCATCTTTCTTTAGTTCAAAAATTCTGGGTATGGCGCGGGGAGGTGTATAATTTTCCAGGCGTTCCACGGCCCGCGGCGAAAGGATAAGCATGCCGTGTCCGGCTTCCCCTCCCAGCACTTTCTGCCAGGAAAAAGTAGCTACATCCAGCTTGTCCCAGGGTATTTCCATGGCAAAAACGGCTGAGGTGGCATCGCATATAGTTAAACCTTTTCGGTTTGATGGTATGAAATCTCCGCCGGGAACTTTTACCCCGCTGGTAGTACCGTTCCAGGTAAATACCACGTCGCGGTCGAAATTAACTTTTGATAGGTCGGGTAAGTAACCATAATCTGCTGAAAAAACGTTGACATCTTCAAGCTGCAGCTGGTTGAGTATATCGTTTGCCCAGGCTTTACCAAAAGAGTCAAAGTATATTACCTCTACGCCTTTTTCTCCCAGCAGGTTCCAGAGGGACATCTCTACTGCTCCGGTGTCGGAAGCGGGGACTATCCCTACCAGGTATTCTTCCGGTATGTCCAGTAATTCCTTGGTTTTTTGGATGGATTCATTTAGTTTTGATTTGCCCGGCTTGCTTCGGTGCGACCTGCCCATGGGGGCATCTTTTAGAACCTCCAGGCTATACCCGGGAAACTTGGCACAGGGGCCGGAAGAAAAGTTGGGATCTTTGGGTTTTACTGCCGGTTTTGTGTTCATTGTTAACCTCCTTTACTTGGCTTGAGTAGTTACATTTAATTTTTGTCCAGGTTAAAGGCCTGATGAAGAACGCGTACAGCCAGCTCTCCATATTTGCTGTCTATTACACAGGAAATTCTAATCTCCGAGGTGCTTATCATCTGTAGGTTTATGTTTTCTTCAGAAAGAGTGCGGAACATTTTGGCTGCTACTCCAGGGTGATTCTTCATGCCAATACCTACGGCGGAAACTTTTACAATGGAATCATTTATCCTTACTTCCTGGGCCCCAATATTGCTGGCTTCCTTTTCCACGATTTCTCTGGCAAGTTCCAGGTCGTTTACCGGGACGGTAAAGGTGAAATCAGTGTAACCTTCACTGCTGACGTTTTGTATGATCATGTCCACGTTTACAGATGCGTCAGCCAGGGGGGATATAACGCTGTGCGCAATTCCCGGCCTGTCCGGCACCCCTATTACAGTTATTTTTCCTTCGTTGCGGTCCAGGGAAATCCCGGAAACTATTGCGCTTTCCATGTCTATATCCTCCTCCTTAACAATCCAGGTGCCCCTTTCCCCGCCAAACGTGGATTTGACCATAAGGGGCACGTAGTATTTTCTGGCCAGCTCCACCGCCCGAATTTGCAATACTTTGGCTCCAAGACCTGCTAGTTCCAGCATTTCTTCGTAAGATATCTTGTCCAAGTGTCGCGCACGTGGTGTTATGCCGGGGTCGGTAGTGTAGATCCCGTCTACATCAGTGTATATCTCGCACACGTCAGCTTCCAGGCTTGCTGCCAAAGCAACTGCAGTAGTGTCTGACCCTCCGCGTCCCAGGGTGGTGATATCTCCGTAATCGTTAATGCCCTGGAAACCGGCGATTATGGCTACTTTCCCTTCTTCCAGCGCTTTCTTAACTTTATTGCCTTCCAGTTGAATAATGCGTGCCTTGGTATGAACATTATCGGTATAAAGGGGTAATTGCAAGCCCAGAAAAGATTGGGCCGGGCAGCCAATATATTCCAGTGCGGCGGCCATTAGTGAAGCGCTTGCCTGCTCGCCGGTGGAAAGAAGTGTATCCTGCTCGCGTCCCGGCGGGGCGTCGTTTAACTTAAAAAGTAATTCCAGCAGCCTGTCGGTTTCTCCCCCCATTGCTGATACTACTACTGCCAGGGCGTTTCCCTGCTCTCTGGCCTCTTTTATTTTGCCGGCTACTGTGCGAATTTTCTCCAGAGTAGACAGGGAACTACCCCCGTATTTCTGGACTACTACTTTATCCATGTGGCTGTCCTCCGATTGCAGTAAACGCTGCAAAATATGGCTGGCCATTTCAGGCAAGCCTGCTACACTGCCCTATTTTACCACATAAATAGCATATAACAAAGATGATTTTTACGAAAGCTGCTTGAAAAATATTTTTGTACCTCCCGGAAACGGGCTGTTACAACCTCGTTAAAAATTTAGCTCTAAATTTAGCTCTAAATTTAGCTCTGAAAGTAGCTAATTATGCCGGTTTTAATGGCCCGGGCCTGTCCCTCCAGAAAAGAATCTTGTTTTAATAGATTTTCGTCGTAATAGTTGGAAAGGAAGCCAAGTTCAAGGAGAACTGAGGGCATACGTGGTGCGCTTATTACATAAAAGTTGCCGTGCTTTACACCTATGTCTCTCAGGCCCGAATGATCCACCATTTCTTGCTGGAGGTGCATGCCCAGTTTTCGGCTGGCGTGGGCATGGCTGCCCCAGCTGTGGTAATATGTCTCGGTCCCGGATATGTGCGGTTGAGGATGATGGTTGGCGTGAATACTTATAAATATGTCTGACCCTGATTTATGTGCCAGGTATACCCTTCGAGAGTAGGAGGGGTTGTAATCCGATTCCCGGGTTAGTATTACTTTTGCTCCCTGGTTTTCGAGCTTGCGGGCCAGCTTTATTGAGGTTTTCAGGGCCACGTGTTTTTCCTGTAACCCGGTTACTCCTACTGCGCCGGGGTCATATCCCCCGTGGCCCGGGTCAACAGTTATAGTTTTTCCCTGCAGCTTGTTCTTTTGACTGGAACCTTCGCTTTCCCCGGCGTGGGCAATACCGGATGACAGGACCAGGGGTAGAACAATTATTACTGCTGTTACCACTACCAGTATTCGTTTAAACATGGGAAACAGTCATCTCCTTTTATAGAATTTATGTTAACGATTATAAAGCATTAAAGTGGATTCTCAATCAGCCAATATAGCGTTAATTACTTATCTGGATAAGAACAGGGATGATATATTATGTTAACCACAACCTGGCTGACAGTTTTGTTATCATGTAATTCCTTAGATACTGGAGTAAATTATACCCGCTGGCAACAGGTGTTCACAATAAATGAGAGTTGCAGGGTTATGGTGAAGATAATGTATTAAATAAATTGACTTATTTTAATATCATGATAAAATGGAGCAGGGTGATAAAAAATGGGAAAAAGTTCGGAGGAAAAACAGAAGGTTTACGATAAGGCTTCTTTATTGAAGGTGCTATCCAACCCGGTAAGGCTTTGTATAATTAAAGAGCTAATTGACCGCGGGGAAAGCAACGTATCTACTGTACAGCACTGCCTGGATACCTCCCAGTCTACTGTTTCGCAACATCTTTCCCGCCTTAGGGACATGGGTATTGTCCAGGGGGAAAGAAGGGGAAGTGAAGTTTATTACCGGGTGGTGAACCAGGAAGCAAAAGCAGTAGTTAACACCTTGTTTGATACCTGATCTTTATATATCACCAGGTTGATCTAGTTGCCCACTTGACACCGGAAGTTAAAGCTACAATTTTTGGGTTATTTTATACTTCCTTGCCGCGGGCTTTTTTCTTCTTGTTTCGTAACTACTCAGGCATCCACTGCTGCGTCAGGGGGAGGGTTCCATCGTCTTCCCTTCGGCCTTGCGCACAGCTAAAGGTGAAGCTCGAAGAACGAAATCGCTTTGCGATGGTTTTTAAAAAAGACCCCACATAAAAAATAG
>PWGO01000073.1 GCA_003554525.1 Syntrophomonadaceae bacterium
GTTAAGAGGCATGCTGCGCCTGCGGGGACGGTTCGAGCGTCACCGGAGCGAAGCGGAGGTCCGAAGGGAAGACGATGGAACCGTCCCCCTGGCGCAGCAGTGGATGCCTGAGTAGTTACAAATATTAAAGCAAGATATTGATGTAAGGAGTAACAAGGGGGAGCTTTTATGGAAGACCAGATTGTCCGGATGATATGCCGGGTTATTGTGCCTTTTATACAGATATACGGAATGTTCATTATAATATTTGGACATCTTTCCCCCGGTGGCGGTTTTGCCGGCGGGGCGATTGCCGGGGCCAGTATGGTGCTGTTTGCCCTTTCCTTTAACCTGCAAGCCGGCTCTAAAAAGATCTCTGAAGAGTCGGCATCCCTGCTGGAAAGTGGCGGTGCACTGGTTTTTGTGCTGGCGGGAGTGGTTGCCCTGGTGCTGGGAGCCAACTACCTGACCAACCTGGAAGCCGGTTTCCCTGCTGGTACGCCCGGGCGACTGTTTAGTGCAGGGGTGATCCCGGTTATAACCCTGGGCCTGGGCCTCAAGGTGACCAGCTCTATCGTTACCCTGTTTTACCATCTTATCGGCGGAGAGGAGGAAGAGCACTGATGATGGAAACAATAGAAAGCCTGTTGCATAACTATTATTATTTTATAGCAGTGGTACTTTTTGTTATCGGTTTTCATACCATGCTGACTCATTCCAATTTAATCAAGAAGGTAATAGCCATGAACATAATGGACACCTCGGTTTTTCTCCTGTTTGTAACCATTGGCTATGTGCAGGGCGGCAGGCCGCCTATTATGGACGCGGTGACCCCGCCGGCGGGGGTGGATTATATCAACCCGCTTCCTTCTGCGCTGATCCTTACCGGGATTATCGTGGCTATTAGTGTTACGGCTTATGCCCTTAGCTTGATAGTAAAGATTTACAAGTTTTACGGTACCATAGATGCCGACGAAATTGCAGAAATAAGGGGAAGAGAAGAATAATGCCTGCAATAGAACATTATCCCATTATAATGGTAGCCGGTTTGCTGCTATTAGCTTTTATCATGCCCCTGCTCTATATCTGGAAGCGGAACTGGTGCGAGCCGGTAGCAATATTTGCTATAAGCGTGGCCCTGGTCATGTCTCTGTGCATTATCTATGAGGTAGTGCAGGGAGATGCTTTTGAAGAAGGCTACTGGATGGGCGGCTGGGAGCATTTTGGCATAGAATTTAAAGCCGATTATCTCAGCTCCTACATGCTGGCCGTGATACATGGCGTTGGCCTTTTAATTCTGATTTACGGTATTGGAGATTTAAAAAAAGAGCTGGTGGAGAAGGTCAGGGGATGGTACTACACGCTGTATTTGCTGTTAATGGGTGCCATGTCGGGGATGGCCTTGACCAACGACCTTTTTAACCTTTTTGTGTTTATGGAAATAGTGGCCATTTCCGCCTGCGCCATTATCTCTATTAAGGAAGACCGGGAATGCCTGGAGGCCAGCTTCAAGTACCTTATTTTAAGCGCTATGGGGACGGGTTGCTACCTGCTTTCTGTGGCCATGATATACATGATTACCGGCTACATGAACCTGGACATGGTGGGGGAAACCATGGCCCTGGGGGTAGGCGAATACCCCTTGAATATCCTGGTTGCCATGTCGTTGATGGTAGTTTCTTTTGGGGTCAAGTCCGCCCTTTTCCCCCTCCACGTTTGGCTACCCGATGCTCACGCCTCGGCACCCTCCCCTTCCAGCGCGGTGCTGTCGGGGCTGGTAATAAAAATATACGCGGTAGCCCTGGTTCATATCCTGTTCCGGGCTTTTCCCATGGAAATACTTAAAGAAGTGCCCATGACGGATATAATTTTGTGGATGTCCACCCTGGGCATAATATTTGGCTCTATATTTGCCATGGTCCAGGAAAACTTTAAAAAGATGCTGGCTTATTCCAGCATAGCCCAGATAGGTTACGTATTTATGGGCATAGGCCTTTTCGACCCTGAACGCCCTGAGGAAACGGAGGCTTTGGTGGGAGGGCTGCTTCACATCCTTAACCATGCGGTTATGAAGTCCATGCTTTTTATGATCGCGGGTATAATAATCTATTCCGCGGGCTTAAAAAAGATAAGAGATTTTGACGGTATAGGAAACCGCTTGAAATGGCCCATGTATATCTTTATTATCGGGAGCGCTTCCATGGTAGGGATACCCATTACCGGGGGATTTATGAGCAAGTTACACCTGGCTCAAGGGGCTATAGCAGTTGACATGCCGTTTTTTGTGATGGTGATAATTGCCAGCAGCCTGCTGAACGCCATCTATTACATGCCCATATTTATCAACGCTTTCCTTTCGGAGTCCAAGCACGAAAATGTTACCTTTAAACCAGTGCCCGGTAGCATGATGATCCCGGTGGTTATTTTAGGCGGCCTGGTACTTTTATTTGGTATTTATCCCGCCCCGGTAATAGGAGTGTTGGAAAGCGCGGTGGAATCGCTGATCCAGTAGTCATACGCAATAGTAAATATTAAAAAAAAGGAGATATTCAAGATGGAAGAACAATTAGTTACCGCAATTATGATGTTTGTAATTGTGTTTCCCCTTTTCATGACTGCGGTGATCATGTACGTGGGGCAGCAGTCGGAAAGGCTGTGCAACGCTCTTTCTCTGGCTACGGCGGCGGCCACATTCCTTGCCGTGCTGGCTCTTTACCCCGAAGCCGTGGGCGGCAGCGTGGTGGAATACGATTTGTTTGAAGTACTGCCCGATCTGGCGGTTTCTTTTCGTCTGGATATCTTGAGTTACAACCTGATACTTCTGTCTTCGTTTATCTGGCTGCTGGCTACTATATATTCCATTGACTATATGGCGCATGAACACGGTGGCGAGCGTTTTTACCCCGTCCTCATGTTTACCCTGGGAAGTTGTTTGGGCATATTCCTGGCGGGGGACTTTTTTACCCTGTTCATATTTTTCGAGCTCATGTCCCTGATAGCTTACATCCTGGTTATACACGAAGAGACCCCTGATGCCTTGAAAGCCGGCTATAAGTACCTGGTGGTCACCATCCTTGGCGGCCTGGCCATCTTTTTAGGGGTAATTATTTGCTTTGAACTTGGCGGTTCGGTTAGTATAGGAGAAGGCCCGCTAATTGACGAAGTTTCGCCGCTGGCTACAATGGCGTTTTTCTCCTTCCTTATAGGTTTTGGCATAAAAGCGGGTATGTTTCCGCTGCACGTATGGCTCCCGGATGCCCACCCCGTGGCTCCCTCCCCGGCCAGCGCCTTATTGTCGGGCATAATGTTGAAAACAGGTGCTTATGGCCTGCTTCGGATGATCTTTGATGTGTTTAGTGTGGAGATAATGCAGCAGGCCAACTGGAACCTTATTATGGCGATACTGGCGGTAATAACTATAATCCTGGGATCGGCGGTGGCGTTGACCCAGGAAGATATTAAAAGAAGGCTGGCTTACTCCAGCGTAGGGCAGATGGGGTACGTGGTTTTGGGGATGACCGTGTTCAACGAGCAGGTTTTAACCGGCGACATATTTCACATATTCAGCCATGCCATTATGAAAAGTACCCTCTTCCTGGCGGCAGGGGCTATAATATGGAAGACGCACAAGAGGAAAATATCGGAGATGGCGGGGCTCGGCAGGCAGATGCCCGTTACTTTTAGCTGTTTTGCTGTAGCCGCGCTTGCCATGATCGGCATCCCCCCCCTGAACGGTTTCTTAAGTAAATGGACGCTGAGTCTGGGATTTTTAGAGGGAGGATTTGCGGTTTATGTTTTGGTACTGTTAATAAGCAGTATGCTTAATGCCATGTATTACCTGCCCATTATTATTCCCGCGTTCCTGGGAGAGCGTGAAGAGGAAAAATCCGGCGACAAAGAAGGGGAAGAAGAAGATTGGGAAGACGAAGCTATCGTGTTTAACGTGGACGAGGCTACTTTCAGGATGGTTGCGCCCATGGTGGTTCTGGCGGTATGCACCCTGGTTTTTGGAATTTTCCCGGCCAATATACCTTTTGACTTATCCCGGCTTGCGGCGGAGTTTTTACTCCTGGGAGGTTAAAAATACGTACAGCCCCGGGCTGGAACAGGCCGTTCTGGTAGCCGGCAAGAGCTATTGTTTTTGTTAAATTGCTTTAAATATTGAAGCCCCGGGCTTTTTCCCTTACAATTATAAACCTGTACTGCTTCCCCGGTTTATATTGTGCTTTTTTTTTGCTATAATAAAAATCGTGAGAAACCGGGAAAGGCAATTTGCAGACGGTTGAGAAATTTCTAAACTGTGGTTAAATTAATGCTTGCTATTATTTAACAGGAAACGGTTGGGGCGAAAGGAGTGAGGAGCTATCAGTTTTAGTTACTTTATTGCCCTGTTGGTTTTTCTACCTATTGTAGTTTCACCTGCGGTATTGTTTGCACCCTGGAAATGGAGGGCCGGGATTTTAATCGTGCTTATTTCCACCATGCTGGCCTTATCCGTTTATAACATGGCCGGCGTGGACTGGGGGATTTTTTACGTTTTTGAAGGGGAAGGCGTCCTGCAGATGTATTTCAGCGGGGAGCACCCCTACAGCAATATAGCCGCGTTTGGTTTTGTGCTGGTAGGCTCCCTGGCGGTTTTGTACGGTCTTCATACCGCCAAGCCCAGTGAGCAGGCGGTAGCTATTTGCGCCGTGGCCAGCGCGGTAGGCATCGTTTACGCGGGAGATTTTATAACCCTGTTTATATTTTGGGAACTGCTTACCATTACTACAGCGCTTTTAATACTGTTGAACCGCAGCGAGACTTCTTTTATCATGGGCATGCGTTTCCTGCTGTTTCATTTGACCGGGGGGCTGGTACTGTTTGTTGGTATTTTACAGCACTATGCCGCCGCCGAAAGCCTGGCGGTGCAGCACCCGGAAGCGGGTATGCTATTTTTTATTATAGGTATCGGTTGTAAAGCGGCATTTTTGCCGGTTCACCTGTGGGTGGCCTGGGGCTATCCCAATGCTTCCTTTTCATCCAGCGTGGTCCTGGCCGGGCTTACCACCAAGATAGGTGTTTTTGCTATCGCCCGGATTGTATCTCCCCCGGAATTACTGGAAACCGCCGGGGTTTGGGGGGGCAACGCCAACTTTATTATAGCTTTTATTGGGGCCAGTATGGCCGTATTCGGGTTTTCCTGCGCCCTGCTGCAGAAAGATATGCGCAAGCTGCTTTCCTACCATATTATTAGCCAGGTAGGCTACATGGTAGCGGGAGCCGGGATGGGAGTAATAGCTGCTGAAGCCTCGTACTCCATAGACGGCAGCCTGCTGCACATGGTAAACCATATGCTGTATAAAGCGCTATTGTTCATGTGCGCGGGTGCGGTAATTTACACCACCGGTACGGGCAACCTGCACGAACTGCACCACGGGGACCGGGAGCAAGATTCTCCTGTTTGGAAATCACTTCCCCTGGTAACCGCAGGTGCCCTGGTTGGGGCCCTGGCTATTTCAGGAGTTCCACCTTTTAATGGCTACATAAGCAAATACCTTTTGAAATACGCGGTGGAGGGCGTGCAGCCCATGGACACCATGCTGATGATTGCCAGCGTGGGTACTTCTATTTCTTTCTGCAAGCTTTTGTATTTTGGCTATTTCCGGGCCTGGGCCCGGGTAAAGCGCAGCCTGCCGGTAAGCGCCATAGTGGCTATAGTAGCGGTGGCCTTTTTGTGCATTCTCTTTGGGGTTAATCCCTACTTGCTCTCCGATCTGGTGCCGCTTGACAGCGTAAGCGGTCAATATTTCTACTCCACGGGTGGAATGATTGCGGCCCTGCAGCTGGTAGTATTAGGGATATGGATTTTTGTCCTTACCTCTGGTATCCTGGAGAGGGGTATAAAGCCACCCAGGTGGCTTAGTATAGAATCTTTAGTTTTTGCCCCCGCAGCGGACTACGCTTACAGGATGCTCTGTTCTTTTGGAAGCCGCCTGGACAGCTCTGTGAACAATTTTTATTTGCGCTCAGGTTACCAGTTTTTCCGTTTCTGCACCTTTATCGGTAAAGTGGATTCCTCTCTGGATGAGATGTATTTAAGGGGAGGCCGGGCCGCGTACAATTTTGCGGAAAAAACCAGGGCTTTTGACGGGTCTATTGAAAGAACCTACGAAAAAACCGGTTCCACAGTTTACCGGCTGGCCGACCGGGGTTCTAACGCGGAGAAAGCACTGAACCAGGCCATGGAGGAAGGTGGCAAATCGGTGCAGGGGATGGCCCGTGGTGGCAAGTACCTGGATGATGTGTTGAACACCTCCTACGAAAAAGCCGGGGAAAAGGCACGTCAGGCAGCCTCCGAGACACCCACAGAAGGTGGCCGCTGGAATCCGTTTCAGTGGAATATTCAAAACCTTAACTTCGATACCCTGCTTTTGGCAGTGGTGCTGGGTATAATCCTTTTAGTATTCTTCTATTACGGCCAGTATTACGGCCAGTAAGTTCCGTTGTATCAGGTAAAACCAAAAGGGAAGGGGCACGAAATGTTCAAATTGACTTACGGGGGCAAGTTTTTGCTTCGTGCAGCGGTTGTGGCGGCTTTTATTTCCGTTTTGCTCCTGGCTATACCCGGGTGCAGAAAAGAAGAACACCAGAGCTACCGGTTTTTAATGGATAGCAAGGCAGGAATAGCAATAAAAGATCCGGTAGCCAGCGAGGAAGCCGAACGCATCATGGAAAAGGCTTTTGATAGGATGGAAGAGTTAGAAAAACAGCTTGACCGGGGCACCGAGGGCAGTGACCTGTGGAGAATTAACCGGGAAGCCGGAAATGAACCTGTGGAAGTAGAAAACGAAACTTTTAAACTGATAGAAAAGGGCATGGAGATGGGAGAGAAAACCGGCGGGGCTTTTGATATAACTATAGCCCCCGTGGTTGATTTGTGGGGTTTTTATGACCTCCAACAGGAAGCAGCAAGTGTGCCCTCCCCGGAAGAAATTGAGAAGAAGCTTCCCCTGGTGGATTATTCTTTAATTGAGCTGGATCGCCAAAACAAGGAAGTGTTTTTGCCGAAAGAAGGGATGAAGATAGAACTGGGTGGTATAGCCAAGGGATATATCGTAGACGAGGCCGCCCGCGTGCTCCAGGAAGAAGGCATACAGCACGCCATGGTAAGCGGTGGAGGGGATATAAGGCTACTTGGGGATAAAAACCCGGAAGGCGACCCCTGGACTATAGGAATAACCAGGCCCGGTGAAACGGGCGGTCACCTGGCCAGGCTTTTACTTTCCGATGTGGGTATAGACACTTCCGGAGATTACGAGCGCGTATTTGAAGAAGAGGGGGAGTATTATCACCACCTCCTGGACCCGGACACCGGCTATCCTGCGGAAGACTTGTCCAGTGTAACCGCAGTTTCTTCCGATACCATGAAAGCGGACGTTATATCCACGGCTGTTTTTGTTTTGGGTGCGGAAAAAGGCATGGAATTATTGGAGGACCTGGAGGACACGGAAGGGGTTATATTTACAAAAGAAGAGGAACTCATGTATACCCCGGGCCTTGAAGACAGGATAAAAAAATAAAAAGATTAATAATAACTACCCCTTATTAGAAGTTGGAAGTTAGAGGTGAGAAGAAAAGCCCCCCCACCTTTAATTCCTCCCCCACCAGGGGGGAGGAAGATTTTGGCTCCCAGGGGGAGGAAGATGTCGAGGCACCAATGTAGTTGATGCTTGACACGGAAGGTAAGAATAATAGTCTGAGTAGGGGAAAGCTGGCAGGGGTGTGTCGGCGAAGGCGACATTAGAGGGAGTGGAAGCCACAGTCAGCGAAGCCGACAGCCGAAGCGGGCCGGCCAATAGGAGTTTGGCCGCCGAGCACTCGCCATGGAGGGCGAATTGCGAGGGAA
>PWGO01000114.1 GCA_003554525.1 Syntrophomonadaceae bacterium
AACCGGGACTTGCCCGTATACGAGAAAATAAAAACCATGATAAAAGAGGAGTCTGAATTTTTATGGGACAACCAGGAGCTGGCCCGTCTTATTATAACCTCCGATATAGTGACCCAGGCCACCCTGTTTGAATGGCTGCTGGAAACCAGGAGAGCGTTTGCTGGCAGGTTGCAGCAGGAGCTGGAGAAAGGCATACAGGATGGAGAGGTAAAACCCGGCGATGCTCTCTTGTACACCCAGATGATCCGGGGGGTAGAACACCAGGTGGTTGCTTACAATATACTGGTTGAAGGCAAGAAACCCGGTGAAGAGGTGATTGAAAAGGCATTGAAGATACTAACAGAAGGGATTTTTATGGAAAAATAGAAAAATAAAACAATCAATTATTGAAAACAAAACAATTTCACCGGTACAGCTCGGGCAGGAAGGTGGTAATCTCCGGGAAAGAAAGCAAGAGGGCCAGGCAGACGATCAGGGCCAGCAAGAAAGGCCAGATTCCGCTGAATATTTTTTCCAGGGGCACATCTTTTGATACTCCCTTGATAATGTATACGTTCATGCCTACCGGTGGGGTGATTACTCCCATGGCTACCACCAGAACGATTATAACCCCGAACCAGATGGGGTCGTAGCCCAGGGTGTCCACCGCTACCGGGAAGAAAATGGGTATGGTAAGCAGTATCAGGGCCAGGGCGTCTATAAAAAAGCCCAGCACCAGGTAAATTAACAGGATAAGGGCCATTATAGCAAAAGGTGGAAGCTCCAGCGAGGCGGCCCAGGAGGCCAGCTCAAAGGGGAGTTTGCTAACCGCCATGAAGCGGCTGAAAATTATGGAGCCGGCTACCAGCAGCATGATCATGGCCGTAGTCCGGGTAGTGTCTTTCAGGGACTGTTTCAACCCGTTTAATTTTAGCTTTCCGGTAGCCATGGTAAGCAGCAGAACCCCCGTTGCCCCAACGGCTCCCGCCTCGGTGGGGGTGAACCAGCCTATAAACAGGCCTCCCACAGACAGGGCAAATATAAGCAGCACTTCCCAGACTCCACCTGAAAGAGATTGCAGCCTTTCCCCCCAGCCCGAGCGGGGTCCCGCCGGCCCCAGGGAAGGACGGCGCAGGGTAAGCAGGTATATGGTGATCATGTAGAGCGACATTACCAGTATTCCGGGTATTATCCCCGCCAAAAAGAGCACTTCGATGGACTGGCCCGCCGCCACACCGTAGACGATGAAAATTACACTGGGGGGGATAAGTGCTCCCAGGGCGCCGCCTGCAGCCACGCTGGCCGTAGAAAGGGAAGGATCGTAGTTGTACTTATTCATTTCCGGAAGGGAAATAGAGCCAATAGTTGCTGCAGTAGCCGTATTGGAACCGCATATGGCGCCGAACAGGGCGCAGGTACCCTGGGTGGCTATGGCCAGCCCCCCGGGCAGGTGTCCCAGCAGCTTGTAGGCAAAATGGTACAGGCGGGTTCCCATTCCAGCGTGGTAGGCCAGAAACCCCATCCAAACGAACATGGGGATCAGGCTAAAAGAGTGGTTGGTAAAAGTAGAAAATATATCCATGGAAACTACCCGGAAAGCTGCGGTAGCAGAAACCAGCCAGCTGAAACCCAGGAAGCCTACCAGGGCCATGGCGTAGGCTATGGGCATACGTAAAAAAAGCAGGGCAAAAAACAGCAATATTCCCAGGATACCAACTGCCGCTTCGCTCACCGTTCCACCGCCTTTCGAAGCAGTTTCCCCACCCGCAGCAGAATTACTACGCCCAGGACCAGCAGTCCCAGGGCTACCAGGAAAATAAACGGGTAAAGCGGCAGGGTGGTGGTGGGTGCTATTTCCCCGGTTCTGAAGGTGTCCAAACCGTAAAGCACTATGTGCCAGCTGGAGAAAGCAAAAAACGTCAGCGTGGCCAGACCGGTGATTAGTTCCAGTACCAACCTGGCCCGGGGTGGGAATTTTTCCACCAGGAAATCTACTGCAATGTGACCGCCCTGCAGGGCGCAGTATCCCAGAGAGAGGCCGATAACAGCGGCGGTAAGGAATCCTACGTATTCATAGGTTCCCAGTATGTAGCTGTTGAAAACTACCCCGGCAACAATATTGGCGACTATAAGGAAAACAGCTGCTACGAGGAAATATCCGGCGATTTCATCCATTGCCCGGGTCAGGGCTGCAACTGCCTTGCCAATTTTTTTCATAAACTGAATTCCCCCTGTTAATTTGCAATTTCATGCTGCTTTTACCGGCACTTTTGGTTGTATTTTTCTGCCATTTCTTTGGCGGTGTTCAGGGCCTTTTCTCCCGGCAGGCCCCGTGATTCCATGGTTTCCAGGTAATCTTCTTGTATGGGCTCCACCTTTTCCTTCCAGCGCCCCCTTTCGTTGGGGTCAAGCTCGATAATTTCCTGCCCGGTTTCATTACGGGCAAATTCCAGGGCGGAGCGGTTCATTTGGTCCCACATTTTAGCAGCCACGTCCCGTTGAAATTCTTCAGATATATCTACTATGATTTCCTGTTTCTGTTCGTCCAGGCTATGCCAGGTATCTTTATTAATGGTAATATAAAACAGGGTGTTGTAAAGGAAAGGTGTTTCAGTCAGGTACCCGGTTACTTCCGCCTGCCTCCACCCCTCCAGGACTTCTGCAGGGGCCAGGTTGCCTTCGATTACTCCCCGGCTCAAACCCTCGTAAGCATCTGCCTGGGGCCTGGCCGAGGGATTGGCGTCCAGCGCTTCCAGGGTTTTGGCGCTTAGCCCTGTAGCCCTGATATCCATTCCCTGCAGGTCTTCCAGGGAGTGTACTGGCCTGGTAGTCAGCAGCTCGCCAGGCCCGGTAGCCCAAACCATTAAAAGCCTGGTATCCTGAACTTCATCGGGATTTAGCTCTTTAATGCCCTCCCAGGCGGCCCTGCTGGCTGCCCTGGAGTTTTCATAAACGATGCCTGGAAGTTCAAAAGCCTCCAGGGTAGGAAAACGGCCCCGGTTGTAGGAGAAACAGGACAGCCCCATATCTGCGGCCCCTATTTCTACGCCGCGGTATATCTGGTCTGAATCCAACAGGGTTTCCCCGGGGTAGCTGGTTATGGAAATTTTATCGCCGGTTTCGTCCTCGATGGCGGCAGCCCACTTTTGTACCAGTTCTTCTTCCACGGGGTGGGTAGCGGGGAAAAAATGGGCCAGGTTTAACTCTTTTTTTTCCCGGGTATCAGGGGTACAGCCGGATAGTGCAGTTACACCTGTGGCCAGTAGCAAAATCAATAACATCAGCCGAACCTGTCCCCTGGTTACGTTTATCACTTGAAATACCTCCGTATAAAGTCGCAGTTTTTGCCATTTCTGCTTTTCTGCTTTTTTGCTTTTATGCTTTTGATTAATTGAGCGTTACTTTTTTAATGCTAACATCTTGATATAATATTAATTTTGTTTTCTGTGTTGCTTTTATCTTCTATCTCTCCCGCTTTATTTCCTTTCTGTAACTTGTGACGGACAATAAGACAGAAAATAAAAAATTTTTGTCGAGTTATACTTCTAACTTCCAACCTCCAACTTCTTATCTCCAATTAAGTAAGTCTCCAATTAAGTAAGCACCGGGGAAGAGGAAATATTCTCGAGGCCAGGTGGTAGATATGAGAAGCGGTAGCCGGTTACCGGTAACCGGCTACTGTTTTAGGTATTCTTTTACCAGCTTTACCGCACAAAAAGAACCGCACATGGTGCAGCCGGTATTACCTTCTGGCTTAAGGTTTGCAGGGTTTAAAGAGTAGTAGAGCTGAGCGGCGCATGCAGGGTCCAGGGAAAGGTCTATCTGCTTATCCCAGTTAAAATCTCTACGGGCCAGGGAAATTTCCCTGGCCCGTTCCCTGGCCGAAGGGATTCCCCGGGCCAGGTCCGCGGCATGTGCGGCCAGGCGCATTACAGTAACCCCTTCCCGGACGTGTTCCGGGCCGGGAAGTCCCAGGTGTTCGGCAGGAGTTACGTAGCATAAAAAATCGGCCCCGTGGGAAGCCGCCAAAGTTCCTCCAATAGCGGCGGTAATATGATCGTAACCGGGGGCCGCATCGGTAACCAGGGGGCCCAGGACGTAAAAGGGGGCACCCTGGCAGAGCGACTTGGCCAGTTTAATATTGGTCTCTATTTCATTAACGGGAACGTGGCCCGGCCCTTCCACCATCACTTGAACCTCTGCTTCCCGTGCTTTATGCACCAGTTCCCCCAGGATGACCAGTTCTTGAATTTGGGCCTGGTCGGTGGAATCTTCTATGCATCCAGGGCGCAGCCCGTCGCCAAGGCTAAGCGTTACATCGTACTGCCGGGCGATTTCGAGTAAACGGTCAAACTGTTCGTATAAAGGATTTTCCTGCTCCCGGTGCAGCATCCACCCTGCGGTGATTGCCCCGCCGCGGCTGACTATACCCAGCAGTCGCTCCCGTTTGCGCAGGCGTTTCAGTGCTTCCATGGTTAAGCCGCAGTGAACTGTCAGGAAATCTACTCCGCTTGCGGCGTGTTCTTCTATTACCGAAAAAAGCTCTTCTGTGGTCATTTCTACTGACGCCCCGTGGATGGAGCGGGCCCGGGAGGTGGCTTCGTATACGGGAACCGTGCCTACAGGGAGTGTGCAACTTTCAAGAATTAACGACCTGGTTTTTGCCGGGTCTCCGCCGGTGCTTAAGTCCATTACTGCATCTGCACCCGCCTTTGCGGCGGCATCGAGTTTGTTTTTTTCTTTATCAGTTTCCGGAAAAGCCTCGGAAGTCCCCACGTTGGCGTTTACCTTAACCTTTAACCCCTGTCCTATTCCCCGGGGGTGAATTTTTCCCCTGCGCATAACGTTGGCTGGTATAACTGTAGTTCCCTCGGCAACCCTTTTAATTAACGTTTCTGGGGGCAGGTTTTCTTCTTCTGCAACCTTTTTTATTTCCGGCGTCAACCTGTTTTTCCTGGCTTCTGAAACTTGTGTTGGTGAAAGCAAAGATTATACCTCCGCAAGATAGTTTGGCAGGCACACTGTCTGCCTGGTTAGTTGTTGTACATGTATTATTATTATAAACTTTTATTTTACCGGCAACAACCTGGAAAATTGGTAAATAATAATTGACAGGTATTATTATTTAAGAGAAAATTTAACCGAGGTGAGCCCATAAGTTTAATGCTCTTTGGAGGTTAGTGGTATCTGTTCTACTAATTGTTAAGTTTTATTTAACTCTGGGGACAATGGGCCTGTCCCCTTAACCACTTGGGGGGCGAGGAAGTAGCTTGTCGGTTAATAATGAAAGGCGAAAAACAATAAAAATAGTTCTTTTCGCTTTAGGTGCTGTGCTATTGACTGCTTATATTTATATCGAAACTAATAGTATTGCCGTTATTCACTATAACGTATCTATAAAAAATTTGCCTTCAAGATTTAAAGGCTTTACCATACTTCATATAACTGATCTCCACACTAAACAGTTTGGTGAGAATCAGGAAAATCTATTGGAAATCATTAATGAGCAGCAATTCGATATAGTAGCCCTGACCGGAGATTTAGTGGATCAGCACAAACCAGGACCGGGTGCTGTGGCGGAACTTCTTGAAGGTTTAAAGGCTTATGAAATGTATTTTGTGCCTGGAAACCATGAACACTGGGCTGACTATGATAAACTAAAAGAAATATTGCTGGCATATGATGTTGCCATATTGGAGAATAAAGCATTCAGGTATAGAAGCGGTGACCAACATCTCTGGTTGATGGGGGTAGACGATCCTTTCTTAGGTTTGGCAAGATTGGATAAAGCTTTAGATGAAGTTACCGATAACGCACCTTTAATTTTACTTACCCATTCACCCAATATTTATGAATATGCGGTGGAAGAAAATATTGACTTAGTGCTGGCGGGACATACACATGGAGGACAGATAAGAGTGCCGTTTTTGGGCGCCTTATATGTTCCCGCTCAGGGCTTTTTCCCTGAATATGATTATGGAATATTCTCATCAGATAATACTACTATGGTAATTAATGCCGGTTTGGGGGAAAGTGTTATACCATTTAGATTTAACATGCGACCAGAGTTAGCGCTTATAACACTTGAGTCGCACTGAGGGACACAGTGACAGGTTCCTTGTCCCACTTGTTTTATTAATGGTGTAAGAAGAAAAATAATGCCAGGGGGTGCCAGGGAAAGAAGCAGTAGTGGAATTTACCATATTATGCTGTGGAATATAAAAAATTAATATTTTGTGGGACGAGGGACCTGTCCCCGCGTCCCTGAGCAGTTAAATTAATATAAATTATGATCATAGATCGTATAATAGTATAAGGGAGGGGATAGCCACATGGGCAACAAGGGATTATTTCAACTGCTGGCTATAACGGCAGTACTGGTGGGGATTGTTTTAGCGGCTAATGCCGTGTTTGAAATCGACCCCGGGGAACTGGAAGTTACAGAGCCGGACAGATCGGGTGAAGAAGAAAAAGCAGAGGAGCCGGGGGAACCTGAAGATGCAGAACTGGGAGATTCCCGTTCAAAGGGATTATTTTACCAGGTGCACGGCGGAACTGCGGAAATGTACTTGTTTGGAACGGTTCATGTAGGCCATGAAGAAATGTACCCGCTGGAAGAAACCGTAATGGAAGCGTTTCGTGAGGCGGAAGTGGTAGGTTTTGAGTTAAACATGGTAGAAAAATCGGAAATGGAGATTGCGCAGCCACTTCTCCAGGAGGGCATGTTCCAGGATGGAAGCACTCTGGAAGATGCGGTTTCCGAAGAGATTTATCAACAGACTTTAGAAGTTGCTTCGGAATTGGGAATCCGGGAATTCGAATTGAAATATTTAAAACCCTGGTTTGTTGCTTCCTTAATTAATGAGCTAACTATGGAAGAAGCCGGTATATCTTTTGATTACGGGGTGGAAAGCTATTTTGAAGAAAAGCTGGAATCGGGAAAACACGAGGACAAAGAAGTCATAGGGCTTGAGGAAGTGGAAGACCAGGTTGGCTCTTACAGGAAATTAAGCGAGCAGTCCCAGGAAATTTACCTGAAAAATAGCCTGGAGGAGCTGGATTATGCCGTCGAAGAAATCAACGAAATGATATCTTACTGGAAAGAAGGAGACATAGAATACTTTGCGGAAATAAGGGAAGAAGAAAAAGAGGAAACGCCCACGGAATCGTTACAGGAGTATAAAAAAGCATTAACTGACCACCGGGATGTCCAAATGGCAGGGGAAATAAAAGAAATACTGGAAGAAGGCAACGGGGATACTTACTTTATAATGGTGGGGTCTCTACACCTGGTCGGTGAGAACAGTATAGTGGATCTACTGGAGGAAAAAGGCTACCGTATTGAAACACCCTTGAATTAGAGTGTACCGCTTTAACGAACTCACCAAGAATTCTCCTGCCTCTAAGCAAAGCGAAGGCGGGAGCAGTTCAGTAGCTTTACCACCGGTATCAAGCAGCACCCACATTGGTGCGAAACATCTTCCTCCCCCCTGGTGGGGGAGGAATTAAAGGTGGGGGGGTATTTTTCTCACCTCTAACTTCTCACCTCTCACCTTTCAAAAAGGTGGGGGGTCTATTATCTTACTTCTTGTATATCTTGCCTCTTGCCTCTTACTTTTTGAAGGAAGTCTTTTTTTTCTAACCACTAACCACTAACCACTAATAAGTACCGGGGGCGCTTCGGGTCTGTGTTATACCTTCGCTCGCTGCTTTGCGCATAAAATGTTCCGTGCTCGCGGCTTCAGGCCGCGGCAAAACTCGCAGGCTAAAGCCTGCTCAAACAGTTGCCGCGGCTTATCTT
>PWGO01000040.1 GCA_003554525.1 Syntrophomonadaceae bacterium
TAGAATTTATTGGGTTTTGGGCCCCAACTTTAATGTTTACTAAGGCTCCTTCAGCTCTTACTACGGCAGTTAACATGAAGGCTTTGGAAATAATTAAATCAGGTTATGGATTAAGAAAGAAGCTCTATGAAAACACTTCCTACCTTCAAAACAAGCTGTTGAGCATGGGTTTCGACCTTGGGGATACATGCACCCCTATTTCACCCATTACTTTTTCCGGCCACATTGCTATATACCTGTGTTATGAGTTGAGAAATAATTATGGTATCTGGGTAAGCCCTGTTGTATACCCGGCGATACCCCTTGGAAAATCTGTGATAAGGGTTATTTCAACAATTCTTCATACCAAAGAACACATGGATTATTTTTGTGAAAGCCTTTGTGAAGCTTACAATAAAGTAGCGGGGAAACCTATAGATGTTACCATGTAGTGTACAGGGTATAGAAATCATGCCGGTGAATAGTAAAAAAGAATTAAAACATTTTATAGAATTTCCATGGAGTGTTTATCAGGATAATTCTTACTGGGTACCGCCGTTATTATCAGACAGGAAATCTTTTTTTGATCCCCAAAAAAACCCTTTTTACAAACATGGGGAAGCACAGCTTTTTCTTGCCTATCATGGCAATAAACCTGCCGGCACTATTGCAGCTGCTATTAATTATACGCATAATGAAATCCATCAGGACAAAACGGGTTTTTTTGGTTTTTTTGAATGTATTAACAATTATGACGTAGCGGCTGCTCTTTTTAATGCTGCCTCTTCATGGTTGAAAAAAAAGGGTATGAATATTATGCGTGGCCCCATGAACTTTACTATTCATGATCCCTGTGGCCTGTTAATTAATGGTTTTGACTTAAGTCCGACTCTAATGATGCCGTATAATCACCAGTATTACGTTGATTTTTTTGACCGTTTTGGATTTTATAAAGCTTCTGATCTTTTTTCATACAGGACAGATAAAGTTTCAAAAAATCTGTCAAAAGCTTGTGAAAACTCTTTGGAGGAGGAGCCTGGTATCAGGCTTATTAAAGCTAGCCGTAGTTATTTTATGAAAGTTATGTCAGGGTTTAAGAATGTTTATAATGAATCAATGGTAAACAACTGGGGCTATATACCTTTTACTGATGAAGAGTTTTATTATACTACCAGGAATCTTAAACCGGTAATCGATCCAGACCTTACCTGTGTGGCTGAATATAACGGCAAGGTAGCTGGATATGTCCTTGCTCTTCCTGATTACAATGTGATATTGAGAAAGTTAAACGGAAGGATTTTCCCATGGTTGCCATTTGTCTTTCTGCTAAACAGAAAAAAAATGGAAACCGTTCGTGTTATAGCTTTGGCTGTCAAGGAAGAGTTCAGGGGCACATTGTTAACAGCGCTTCTATATTTACAGCCAATCGCTACCGCCTTGAACAAGGGCTACAATAACGTTGAAGCTTCCTGGATACATGAAGACAATACCAAGATGATTAAGGCCCTGGAAAGAATGGAGTTTAAAAAGTGTTGTACATATCGTATTTATGATTATTCTATTCCATAGGTTTCCAATAGGGTTCCAATAGGGTTTCATAGGTAATTCATAAATAACTTTCAAACGGGGGTAAACAGTTTAATGAAATGTTTGGTTACCGGCGCCACCGGATTTCTTGGAACAAACCTGGTGCATGAACTTGTAAAGAAAGACTGGAAAGTAAGGGCTTTGTATTACAGCGGAAAAGGTTTAAAATACATTTCTCCTTTGCCGGTTGAACTGGTGCAGGGAGATCTTACAAACCGCGATGATGCAGAAAAGGCTGTTGAAGGAGTTGATGTAGTTTTTAACCTTGCCGGTGATACGTCGGCATGGAAAAAGGTTTTTGATCGGCAGTATAAGATAAATGTGGTAGGTCCGGTTAACCTGGCACAGGCTTGCTGTAAACACGGGGTAAAAAGAGTGGTGCATACCAGCACAGTAAATACCCTCGGCTATAATCCTCATGGCATTGCTGATGAAACCTGGCCTCACTATAATTATACAGGGAAAGGCTACTATTATGCCGATACCAAAAGAGAAGGGGAAAAGAAAATACTGGAGTTTCAAGATAAAGGGCTGGAGGTGGTAGTGGTGTATCCGGGTGCAATAATAGGGCCTTACGATTTTAACTTTCAATATGGAAGGCTGTTTTTTGATTTGAGAGATAAAAAAATACCTGCCAATACCTCCGGGGGGTTAAGTTGCAGCCATGTAACTGAAGTGGCAAAAGCACATATTGCAGCAGCCATCAACGGAAAGCCCGGTGAAGGATATATTTGTGGTGGCATAAATACTACTCATAAAAAATTATTTGAAGTCATTGCCGCCAAAATGGGCGTAGAGGCACCCCGATATACTTTGCCTAAATGGGTGGTAGTACCTTATGGCTTTTTGATGGAGTCTATATCCATGTTTACCAATAAAGAGCCTTCTATTAATCCAGGGGTGGCCAGGCACATGTCTAATTTTGCCCATTATGATTCCTCAAAAGCAGTAAGGGAACTTGATTATAAAATAGTTTCTCTTCAAAAAATGGTAGATGATTGTTACGACTGGTATGTAAAAGAAGGCTTTATCAAGTCATAAATTATATATGCCCGGGAAGTGGCTTATGAAAAAATCAACCGAGCAGAGATTGATATTTTTAGATATTTTAAGGGGTTTTTTTATTATATGCGTTTTGGTAATGCATGCCGCAGGTCATTTGCTATGGTGGTGTGATGAAACAGCAATTCCGGAGGATGCAATACCAATATGGGTAGTAGTTGTTTTTTTGCCGTTTTTGCTTATCGCTACCTGGGCTCCCATTTTTGCTTTAGTTTCCGGAGCATCTAATGGCTATGTTCAGTATAAAGCCATGTCAAAGCATAACCTGGCCTCAGACAACCCTTCCCCGCTAAATCATATTGTCAAAGGATTAATTTATAATGGTTTGGTGCTACAACTGGTTTCTATTATCCATAATACCATAATACATTTTGGTTATGATAATTGGGGCATTGAGGGTGCTCCACAGTTTGAAGTTCGTAGTTTGATTACCGGTTACCTGGAAACCGGGGTTTTACAATATCCATCAATAGAATTTTTATTTTATACCGATGCAATATCCCTAATAGGGACTACAAATATTACCATAGGTATACTATTGTTTTTCTTATGGAGAAATAACGGCTTTAAAAAGGTACTGCGAAATTTTCTTATTTTATTTGGTTTGGGGCTGGCGTGGCTTGCAGTTTCACCTGTTTTACAGGGCAAGTACGGCCAGCTTTTTTTTGAAAGGCTTGCTAATGCTGATACTATACCGGAGTATTTGTTATTGTTGCCCTTAAAATATCTTATAGGTCCACCTCATTCAACTTTTCCCAATGTTGCATTTGGAATTTTTGGTTTGATACTGGGATTGGCCATTGCACAAAAAATTAATTTAGCAATTATCAAAAAATATGGTTTTGCTTTTGGATTCGGGTTTATAGGTCTGGCATCATTATTATTGGTTAAATATAACCTGCTGGGTGGAAACCCCCTTTTATCTTCGGATTCCGTAGGCACATCACTGCCTGTACAGTTACACCTTTTGAATTTAGGTATAATGATACTATTATCCATTATCATCGCAATTAAAATGGATTATCAACTACCTGAAATAAGGCAAAGAAGGTCTGAAAAAACAGTTTTTATCCGCAGGTTTTCATTGCTCGCCATGACAATTTATATGTGTGAAAGTTTAATTCTGTCACTGGTAATGAAAATTTACGTTCCATTATGGGGCGATAACATACAATCACATCCAGTATTTTACCTTCTAATGATTGCTTTGCTTATAACTATCTCTATAGTCATATGGCATATTATACTGATTTACTGGGAAAAACGGAACTTTAAATATAGTTTTGAATGGTTTGTAGTTATAATAGTAGGAAGCCTTAGAGGAAAAACATCAGACCGGCTTAACGCGCAAAAAATTCTTAACAAGTAATCCGGAAGAAACCTGGATTTTAATGTTAACAACTCTTACATGCTTTACTTTTAAAGTAATTTTATGCTATACTCCCGGGAAAGTAACTGCTTTAGACTTTTTAATTTTTAGATAAAGTTTTTTCTTGTTTGAAGGAATAAAGCTTGCACAATAGAATATCTTTAGTGCTATTTATTAAATAAAACAAATATTATGAAATTAGAGGTGGAAAGTGAGAAAGGCTTACCTGAATGCTTTAAACCAGTTTTATTTTATAGGCCCCAGGAGGATAGAAGAAGCCCTGGATTACTTTGGATGTGTAGAAGATATCTGGAATGCCCCGGAGGAACAACTGAAAAAACTACCCCTGTGGGAAGGCCATGCCGGGGAATTCGTAGCCGGGCGCAGGCAAGTTGATATAAACCGTGAATGGAGCAAAATAGAAGAAAAAGGCATTAAAGTAATTGACCGGGAGGACTCCGGGTATCCCGGCTTGCTAAAGCAGATATATGATGCGCCGTTTTTACTTTACCTGGAGGGTGGCTTGCTTCCCGGGGAAGCCTGTGTATCCCTGGTGGGTAGCCGAAAAACTACCGCATACGGCCGGGAAATAGCCTACAACCTGGCTGCCGGGCTGGCTGCCAGGGGTATTACGGTAGTAAGCGGGATGGCACGGGGCATTGATACCCGGGTGCACCGGGGAGCGCTGGAAAAAGGGCGTACCGTGGCTGTCCTGGGATCGGGGCTGGACGTGGTGTATCCCCGGGAAAACCGGGATTTAAAAGAAAATATTAATCAGCAGGGTGCAGTGGTTTCCGAGTTTCCCCTGGGAACGGAACCGTTATCGTATAATTTCCCCCGGAGGAACCGAATAATAAGTGGCATGTCCCTGGGAACCGTAGTAGTGGAAGCGCCGGTAAAAAGCGGTGCGCTGATCACTGCCGATTTTGCCCTGGAACAGGGAAGGGAGGTATTTGCCGTCCCCGGAAGCATCCGCAGCCCTTACAGCAGGGGGTGCCATAAACTAATAAAAGAAGGTGCCAGGCTGGTGGAAGGACTGGAAGATATCCTGGATGAGCTGGATATCTTCCTGGAAGGGGCAAAAGAGGACGGGAATAACCCGGTTTCAAAAGAAAATGATACTGGTACGGATAATTCGCCCGAAGAGGAAACCGTCCTTTTGGCGGTTCCTTTCGAGGCGGTGCATATGGATAAAATTATAGAAAAAACCGGATTTTCTGTTTCCCGGGCAGGAAACGCCCTGCTAAATTTAGAATTAAAAGGGTTAATAACGCAGCTACCCGGAAAATATTTTATGCGGAGGTAACTAACTAACTAACTTATTCTTTTTTATATTTAAGGAGGTTTAATGCAACATGAAAGAAAATTGCCTGGTTATCGTTGAGTCTCCGGCGAAAGCAAAAACCATAAGGCGTTTTTTGGGTAAAAACTACCAGGTAAAGGCCTCCATGGGCCACCTGATCGACCTTCCCCGTAGCCAGTTTGGTATAGATGTAAAAAACGATTTTAAACCAAAGTATATAACCATCCGGGGTAAGGGCGAGATACTCAAATCTCTCAAGGAAGCCAGGAAAAAGGCGGACCGCGTGTTCCTGGCCGCGGACCCGGACAGGGAAGGGGAAGCCATCTGCTGGCACTTGAGTAACGCCCTGGAGCTGGGGGATTCTCCTAACCGGATTGAATTCAACGAAATAACCAAAAACAAAGTAAAAGATGCAGTAAATAATCCACGGTATATTGATCATAACCGTGTAGAAGCGCAGCAGGCCAGGAGAATACTGGACAGGATCGTGGGTTACCAGATAAGCCCGCTTCTGTGGAGAAAAGTAAAGAAAGGGTTAAGTGCCGGACGGGTGCAGTCTGTGGCGGTTCGGCTTATATGCGACCGGGAAAAAGAAATAAAGGATTTCAAGCCGGAAGAATACTGGACTATTGATGCCGACCTTAAAAAAGAAAACCAGGAAGTGTTTAAGGCCAGGTTGATAAGGTATCAAAACAAGAAGGTAAAGCTTCCTGCCCGGGGGGAAACAGATAAGGCGCTGGAGTACTTGAAGAAACAGAACTACGTGGTAAAGGAAGTAAACAAGAAGCAAAGGGAAAGAAAGCCTTCTGCCCCCTTTACTACAAGCTCTCTTCAGCAGGAAGCATCACAGCAGCTTTCATTTAATACCGGCAAAACCATGCGTGTAGCCCAGCAGCTGTATGAAGGTATCAACCTGGGAAGCGGCGAAGAGGGACTTATAACTTATATCAGGACGGATTCGGTAAGGGTTTCCGAAACGGCAGTAAACGAGTGCCTGGAACTTATAGAGAGAAAATTCGGCAAGGATTTCCGTCCCTCCACCCCCCATAAATACACTTCCAAAAAAGGACAGGATGCCCATGAAGCCATAAGGCCTACTTCAGTGGCCAGGGAGCCTGAAGAAATAAAATCTAAATTAAGCAGTGACCAGTATCGCCTGTATAAGCTTATCTGGAACCGTTTTGTTTCCAGCCAGATGTCTCCCGCGGTTATTGACCAGGTCCGGGCCGATATAGAAGCGGGGGAATATACTTTCCGGGCAACCGGTAGCCAGGTAAAGTTTCCCGGTTTTTTAATGCTTTACAGCGATAAAAAGCGGAGCGATGGCAGCGAGATGCTTCCCCGCCTGAGCGAAAACGAGGCGCTGGAAATGACTAAGCTTCACCCGGAGCAGCATTTTACCCAGCCTCCGCCCCGTTACAACGAGGCTTCCCTGGTTAAAATCCTGGAGAAAAAAGGGATAGGCAGGCCCAGCACGTATTCCCCCATTATTGAAACCATCCAGGCCCGGGGCTACGTGGTAAAAGAAGGGCGTGCTTTTATGCCTACTGAACTGGGCGGGATAGTGGTGGATCTATTGAGGGATTTTTTCCCTGACGTGGTAGATGTGGAATTTACCGCCCGCCTGGAAGAAAAACTGGATTACGTGGAAGAAGGCAAGATAAACGGGACCGACGTCTTAAAAGAATTTTATTCTTCTTTTGAAAAGCATTTAAAAAATGCGGAAGAAAAGATGAAGAAGGTGGAAGTGGAAGAAACCGAGAGCGAAGAAACTTGCCCGCACTGCGGGAAAAACCTGGTTTACAAACACGGCAGGTTTGGGCGTTTCCTGGCCTGTCCCGGCTTCCCGGATTGTAAATACACCAAGAACATAAAACAGGAAACAGGGGTCAAATGCCCCAAAGATGATGGAGACCTGGTAGTGCGGAAAACCAAAAAGGGAAGAGTATTTTATGGATGCAGCAATTACCCCGATTGCGATTACTCTATATGGCAGAAACCGCTTACGGAAAACTGCCCGGAATGTGGGCACTTCCTGGTAGCGGGGAGGGGTAAGAACGGAAAGAAAGAGTGCGGGAGCAGCGAGTGTTCCTACTCGGAGAAAACAGAAACCGTTAAATCTGGCAGGGGTGGTTAGAGCTCAGTATGAAAAATATACAAGCGGATATAGTAGTAGTTGGAGGAGGCCTGGCGGGTTCGGAAGCCGCATGGCAGGCGGCACGCAGGGGAGCCAGGGTAGCCCTTTACGAAATGAGGCCGGAGAAGATGACGCCTGCCCATTATACGGGGAAATTGGGCGAGCTGGTGTGCAGTAATTCGCTGCGGGCCAGGTCGTTGACCAATGCCGCCGGGGTGCTTAAGGAGGAATTAAATCAGCTGGATTCGTTAATCATGGCCTGCGCAAAAGAAGCGGAAGTTCCAGCCGGGGGGGCCCTGGCCGTGGACCGGGAAGAATTTTCCCGCCTGGTTACGGAAAAAATAGTGGAACATCCCTTGATTGACCTGTATAAAGAAGAGGTTGACCGGGTGCCAGATTTCAGGCCGGCGGTTATTGCCAGCGGGCCCCTGAGTTCGGAGGCGCTTGCCGCCCACTTGCGTGACTTGACCGGGGAAGAACACTTGTATTTTTTTGATGCGGCAGCTCCTATAATTACCGCAGAATCTATAGATTATAATGTAGTGTTTATGGGTTCCCGCTATGACCAGGAATCTAAGGACTATATAAATTGTCCCATGGATAAAGAGCGTTACGAGAAGTTTTGGGAAGAACTGGTGGGGGCGGAAAAGTATACTCCCCACGATTTTGAAAAAGAAGCTAAATTTTTTGAAGGCTGCGTCCCCATAGAAGAGCTGGCTTCGCGCGGGGTAAACACCATGCTGTTTGGGCCCTTGAAGCCGGTGGGTTTGACTGATCCTTCCACCGGGGAACAGCCTTACGCGGTGGTGCAGCTGAGATCGGACAATAAAGAGGCTACCTTGTACAACATGGTAGGTTTCCAGACCAGGTTGAAATGGCCGGAACAAAATAGAGTGTTCCGGTTAATACCAGGGCTGGAAAATGCCGATTTTATGCGTTACGGGATGATGCACCGCAATACTTTTATAAACGCTCCCCGGCTGTTGAAGCCTACTTACGAGCTAAAGGAGATGCCCGGAATATATGTGGCCGGGCAGTTGAGCGGAGTAGAAGGCTATATTGAGTCCACCGCTTCCGGGCTGGTGGCCGGCATTAATGCGTTTGCCCAACTTGAGGGGGCCGGAGAAGTAGTTTTCCCCCTGGAGACGGCAACCGGCGCTTTAAGCGGCTATATAACTTCCTCCAACCCGGAAAGCTTTCAGCCCATGAATATAAACTTCGGTATGTTTCCTCCACTGGAAACCAGGCTTCCCAAGAAACAAAAGAGGGAAAAGCAGGCGGAACGCTCCTTGAAAACCCTGGAAATATTCCTTAATAATTACCGCGGCTTGCTTGCATAAGCCCTACCAATGTGCTAATATTTTAAAAAGGGGAGAGATATGGAAAATTGGTTTAATGGTTATATTGATTACCTTTACGGGGAAAAAAACGTATCTCCGCATACCCTGGCAAGCTACCAGTCGGATATTGAGCAGTTTTACCGCTGCTGCAGGTCGCTGGGGGTATGTATAAGCCAGGTAGACAAGTTTATTCTCAGGCATTTCCTGGCTTATTTAGTGGAGAATAATTATAACCGCAAAACTGTGGCCAGGAAGCTTTCCGCGGTGCGCTCTTTTTTAAAATATTTGCAGCGAGAAGGTGTTATAGAAGGTTCCGTGTGGGCCCAGGTAGCTACTCCTAAAGCTCCCCGCGGTCTTCCCGGGTTTTTATATTACGGGGATGTGGCCGACCTGCTTTCTCTCCCGCCGGAGCATACCAGTACGGGCATTAGAGACAGGGCCATACTGGAGGTTATTTACGGCTGCGGGATAAGGATAGGGGAATTGACCATCCTGGAGCTTGGCGATGTGGATTTGGGACAACGCCTGTTAAAGGTAAAGGGAAAAAGGAAAAAAGAAAGGCTGCTTCCTTTAGGCCGCGAAGCTTTAAACTCGCTGCACAAATACCTGGAAGATTCGCGGCCGGTATTATTATCTAAGAGAAAGTTAAATAATAAGGCAGAAAGCTTTCTTTTTTTGAACAGCAGGGGGTATCCCCTGACGGACCGGGGGGCAAGGTGGGTGTTTGGCAGGTACATAAAACAGTTGAGCCGGGATAAGGGTGTAAGTCCGCATGCCTTGAGGCATTCTTTTGCTACCCACCTTTTGGAAAACGGTGCCGATCTGCGCGTAGTGCAGGAACTACTGGGGCACGCCAGCGTGTCTACTACCCAGGTTTATACTCATATTACCCGGGAACACCTGCGAAAAGTATACCACGAATCTCATCCCCGGGCTTGAAGGAGAGGTTGGAAACTAACGATTGGGCCGGGAAGTAAAAAGATATCATAAATCATAAATCATAAATCAAAAATTATAATGAACGAATTTATAATGAACAAAAGGGTGATATAAATAGAAACTTTTAAAGGTACTACCGTTATTGCCGTAAAGCGCGGGAATTCTGTTGCTATTGCCGGAGACGGCCAGGTTACGCTGGGTGATAATACTATTATCAAGCAGGGGGCCAGGAAAGTCAGGCGGCTGTATAACGATAATATAATTGCCGGTTTCGCAGGTTCCGTGGCTGATGCGCTTACCCTTTTTGAAAAATTTGAAGGCAAACTTGAGAGTTATCAGGGTAATATTCTAAGATCGGCGGTGGACCTGGCCAGGGACTGGCGGACCGACCGGGTTTTAAGAAGGCTGGAGGCTCTTCTGGTTGCAGCAGACAAAGAAAACCTGCTGATTATTTCCGGGACCGGGGAAGTGCTCGAGCCTGACGACAATATTGCCGCTGTAGGTTCGGGTTCCGCTTACGCGCATGCAGCGGCCAGGGCGCTTCTCGATCACACCAGCCTTTCCGCCATGGATGCGGCCAGGCAGTCTCTTTTAATTGCTTCTCAAATCTGTGTGTATACTAATGACAACATTAATACAGAGGAGCTGTAGGTTAATAATGTACACTGAAGAATTAACTCCCAGGGAGATTGTAGCTGAACTGGATAAATTTATAATTGGCCAGGAAGAAGCTAAAAAAAGCGTTGCAGTTGCAGTCCGCAACCGCTTCCGGCGCAAAATGTTGCCGGAAAGCCTGCAGGATGAAGTTATGCCTAAAAATATTATCATGATTGGCCCTACCGGGGTGGGTAAAACAGAAATAGCCAGGCGGTTATCCAGGCTGGTTAGCGCTCCTTTTGTCAAGGTAGAAGCTACCAAGTTTACCGAGGTAGGGTACGTGGGCCGCGATGTAGAATCCATTATAAGGGACCTGGTAGAGACCAGCATCAGGATGGTACAGACCGAGCGGATGAAAGAAGTTGAAGATAAGGCTTACCGGCAGGCGGAAGAAAGAATCATAGAAATAATGGCCCCTTATCCCAAGAAAGAAACGGATAAAAATAACCCGTTAAACATGTTGTTTGCCATCACCGGTAGTAAAGAAGAAGAGGAGGAAAAAGAAGAAGACGACAGAGAAAACGACTACCGGCAGAGAGTGGAACAGGTAAAAAAAGAAAGGGAGCTGATAAGAAAAAGATTGAAAAAAGGTTTGATAGAAGAAGAGATTATTGAGATAGAGGTGGAAGATAAAAAGCCTCCCATGCTGGAGGTGTTTTCTGGACAGAATATGGAAGAGATGGGGATCAATATGCAAGACCTGTTTGGCAATATGCTTCCCCGCAAAAAAAAGAAAAAAAAGGTCACGGTGCAGGAAGCCAGGAATATACTGCAGCAGGAAGAGGCCCAGAAAATGATCGACATGGATTCGGCAATAAACGAAGCAATTAGTAAAGCGGAGCAGCTGGGGATAGTGTTCCTGGACGAACTTGACAAAGTTGCCGGCAGCGAGGGAAACCAGGGGGCTGACGTCTCCCGTGAAGGAGTGCAGAGAGATATACTCCCTATAGTTGAAGGCTCTACGGTTATTACCAAATACGGGCCGGTTAAAACTGACCATATACTCTTTATTGCCTCGGGAGCATTTCATACCTCCAAACCTTCCGACCTTATACCCGAGTTGCAGGGGCGTTTTCCTATAAGGGTAGAGCTGCAGAGCCTGAACAAAGAGGATTTTATAAGGATTTTATCGGAAACCGACAATGCCCTGATAAAACAGTATACAGCACTTCTGGAAACGGAAGGTATAAATTTAAGTTTTGCAGAAGGCACCCTGGAAAAGATAGCGGAAATAGCATGCGAGCTTAACCAGGATATGGAAAATATAGGAGCCAGAAGGCTTCATACTATACTGGAGAAGATTTTTGAAGATATTTCTTTTGAAGCAACCGATTATGCACAAAAAGATGTTATAATTGATGAGGAATATGTGCAGAATAAATTAAAAAATATTGTAAAAAATAAAGATTTAAGTAAATATATATTATGATTTAACAGCAAACAAACACAATAATAAAGAAAGGGTGATTCGAGATGATATCATCTCCGCTGTTAGAAAAAACCAGACGAATCAACAGGATACTCCAGAAAACTGCAGGTCAGCATGTTGACTTTAATGAGGTGGCGGATGTTTTGAGAGATGTCATTAACGCCAATACTTATATTGCGGACCGCTCTGGAGAGATACTGGGTTACAGTCTGGTAGATGAGTTTGAGTGTGAGTTGATGGTGGAGGAGGTTTTAAAGGGCGGCTACTTTCCGGAAGACTACAACGAATTTCTATTAAAAGGGGAAGAGCCCCGGGTAAACCTGAGGCAGAAATCTAACGACTGTGTTTTCTTTGAATCCAAAAACTGCCTGTTTACCAACAAGATTACCACGGTGATTCCCATCGTTGGAGGGGGAAAGAGGCTGGGCACTTTACTGTTGGCCCGGTTTGCAGAACTTTTTGATGCTGAAGACATTATCCTGGCCGAAACAGGGGCTACAGTTGTAGGTATGGAAATACTGCGCTCCAAGGCGGAAAGAATTGAAGAAGAGGCCAGAAACAAGGCGGTAGTTCAGCTGGCTATAGCCACACTTTCTTATTCCGAGCTGGAAGCGGTAGAACACATATTTGAAGAGCTGGGGGGCAACGAAGGGCTGCTGGTAGCCAGTAAAATAGCCGACCAGCTGGGAATTACCAGGTCGGTAATAGTAAATGCTTTGCGCAAGTTTGAAAGTGCCGGGGTAATCGAGTCCCGTTCCCTGGGCATGAAAGGGACGTATATAAAAGTGCTGAACCCTTACCTGCAGGAATACTTGAAAAAATCGCAGATATCTTCTGCCTAGAACCGGGCAGGATAATACTGAATGGTAAAAATAGAGTAATTTTTAAAATTACTCTATTTTTTATTTACATAATATGTTAATATTGCTAGTTAAAAAAAACTATGCTATACTACCCATGGTGTATAATAACCAGATAATACTCACGCTTCTCGATTTTTGCTCAGGTGCTTTTTTAAAAAGTCTTGCAAAAAGATGAAGGGGCGGAGGCCAAACCAAAACAAAAGGAGGGATTGATTTGTCAGTAGTTACCATGAAGCAGCTCCTGGAAGCTGGAGTTCACTTTGGGCACCAGACGAGAAGATGGAACCCCAAGATGAAGAAGTATATCTTCACGGAGAGAAACGGCATTTACATTATTGACTTGCAGCAAACAGTTTCGCTGCTGGACCGCACTTACAACTACATCCGTGACCTGGCGGCGGAAGGTGGCCAGGTGCTTTTCGTTGGCACCAAGAAACAGGCTCAAGAATCCGTGGAGGTGGAAGCACAGAGGTGTGGTATGCCCTACGTAAACCAGAGGTGGCTGGGGGGCATGTTAACCAATTTTGCCACCATGCGCAAGCGAATTGACAGGCTGTTTGAACTGGAGAAAATGAAAGAAGACGGCACGTGGGAGGTTCTTCCTAAAAAAGAAGTAATCTACCTGGAAAGGGAAAAGGATAAACTTCTTAAATTCCTGGGCGGGATCAGGAACATGAAAAGGCTTCCCGATGCCGTTTATATTGTAGACCCGCGAAAGGAAAAAATTGCTGTAGCGGAATGCAGGAAGCTGGGTATCCCTATTATAGCCATTGTGGATACTAACTGCGATCCTGATGAAATAGAACACGTGATTCCCGGCAACGATGATGCCATAAGGGCGGTTAAACTGATTACCTCGATAATGGCCAATGCGGTGATGGAAGGCAGGCAGGCCGGCGGGGATTTCCTTCCGGATGAAGAAGAAGCCCTTACCGCTGATGGTGACAGCGATGGAGCTCAGCAGGAAGAAGTTAGCGAAGAAGAGGTAGAAGGGTTGTTTGAGGACGCCGAACCCGAAACGGGGGAAGCATCGGGAGAATCACCGGAAACAGGTGCAGCAGGGAATGAAAAAGAGGTAGAAGAAACTGCGGCGGAAGCAGACGAAGAACCAAAGGAAGAACCAAAGGAAGAACCAAAGGAAGAAAATGAGACATCAGCATCCGCTGAAGAAGAAGAAAAAGAGGAAAAAGAAGAAGCGGTGGAAAAGGAAGATGAAGCCTCTGAAGAGAAGACTGGTTAATGGCTTCAGCTGCAGCTTAGTCAGGGGCATTGCAGGAAAACTGGCTGTTTACCGGTGCGTAGCCGGCAGAACCGGAAAATTTCATAACAGGAGTGATAGATGTTGGAGATAGACGCCCAAAAAGTTAAAATGCTGAGGGAAAAATCGGGTGCGGGTATCATGGACTGCAAGGCGGCCCTGAAAGAAACCGGGGGTGATGAAGAAAAGGCCATGGAATGGCTCAGGGAAAAAGGTATGTCTACTGCCGCCAAAAAAGCAGGCCGTGAAGCCAAGGAAGGGATTATTGATTCTTATATACACCTGGGAGGAAAAGTGGGGGTACTGGTTGAAGTTAACTGTGAAACTGATTTTGTGGCCAAAAACGAGGAATTTCGTGGGTTTGTTCATGACCTGTGCCTGCAGGTAGCCGCTTCCAGGCCGCAATATATCAACAGAGAAGAAGTGCCCGGTGATTTGGTGGAGAAAGAAAAAGATTTTATAAGAAAACAGGCCCTGGCTGAAGGGAAGCCGGAAAAAGTGATAGATAAAATAGTAGAGGGTAGAATAGAAAAGTTTTACCAGGAACATTGCCTGATGGACCAGGCTTTCGTTAAAGATGAAGACAAAAGCGTCAGTGAAGTGCTTACAGAAACTATTGCCAAAGTTGGAGAGAACGTGGTTATAAGGCGTTTTGTTTGTTTTGAAGTGGGAGAAGAAGCTTAAACCCGGTTTGATCCACAAAACAGGAAGCATTTCAATACAGATCGGCTCAGGAGGAGAACCCCTTGCAGGAACCGGCATATAAAAGAGTGGTATTAAAACTCAGTGGAGAAGCTTTATCCGGAAACATAGGTTACGGTATAGATCACGCCATGATGGGTAATATTGCCGCCCAGGTGAAGCAGGTAAAGAGCTACGGCGTAGAGATAGCCATAGTGGTTGGGGGCGGTAATATCTGGAGGGGCGCTGAAGCGGAAGAAACCGGGATGGACAGGGCCACGGCTGACTACATGGGGATGCTGGCCACGGTACTTAATGCGCTGGCCCTGCAGGATGCCCTGGAGAGAAACGAAGTAGACACCCGCGTTCAGACAGCGCTGGAAATGCAGCAGGTTGCAGAACCCTATATACGCCGCAGGGCATTGCGGCACCTGGAAAAGGGAAGGGTAGTAATATTTGCTGGAGGAACCGGCAACCCGTTTTTTTCTACCGATACTTCTGCAGCCCTGCGAGCCACGGAAATTGATGCAGAAGTTATACTTTTGGCCAAAGGGAAGGTGGACGCGGTTTATGACGCTGATCCGCTGGTTGACCCCGGGGCAAAGAAGTACACCGAACTTAAATACCTGGAGGTTTTAAACAAGGGACTGGGGGTAATGGATGCCACGGCGGCTTCACTGTGCATGGATAACGGTATAAAAATCATAGTCTTTGGTCTTAACCAGTCGGGTAATATAGAAAGGGTTGTGCGGGGAGATAAAATAGGCACGATTATCATGTAGGTTCGTGGTGCAGTATTGTTATGTGGTCAGTATTGTTATAACGAAAGGGGGCTAGCAATTTGGAAGAAGAAGTATATTTAGAAGCGGAAGAAAAGATGAAAAAGGCTGTGTCAGCTTTCCAGCGTGAGCTTTCTACCCTGCGTGCCGGGAGAGCGTCCCCCGCGCTTGTGGATAAAATCGAGGTGGATTACTACGGTATACCCACCCCACTTAACCAGATTGCAAGTATTTCCGCTCCGGAGTCGAGGTTGCTGGTTATTCAACCGTGGGACAAAAACGTTATCAGCAATATTGAGAAAGCCATTCTCAAGTCTGACCTGGGCCTTAACCCCAATAATGACGGTAACGTGATTCGCCTCAGTTTTCCCCAGTTAACCGAGGAGCGGAGAAAAGAACTGGTTAAATTTGTACGTAAAAAAGCGGAAGAAGGAAAAGTGGCAGTACGCAATATCAGGAGGGAAGCCAACGACTCTTTAAAATCCATGGAGAAAAAAGGCGATATCTCCGAAGACGACTCGCGCCGTTTTCAAGACGAAATACAGAAGCTAACGGATAAATACATAGAAGAAGTAGATGAAGTGCTCCAAAATAAGGAAAAAGAGATACTGGAGGTTTAGTGCGGTGCAAAAAGTACCTCCTAAAGTTACCGCATACCCGTTGTCCTACGCGCTTAACAAGTTAGATAGGGCCGGTTATAAAGCTGTTTTACAAAAAACGTTACCTCCCAAGGCTCAAGAAATGGAAACAACCTGGAGGGTTATAAGGCAGAAAAGCTTGGGAAACCAGGAGATTGAGCTGCTTATAAGTAAACAATCTTGGTAAGGAGGTGAATAAACATGGCCTATCGTATCCTCGAAGAGGAGTGCACTGCATGCGGTTTGTGCGCCGATGCCTGCCCTTCCGGAGCAATTACCGAAGACGGCGAGGTTTTTGTAATCGATGCAGATGCCTGTGACGACTGTGGATCCTGTGTTGATGAGTGTGTTAACGAGGCTATTGTAGAAGCATAAAGTTACCCCCTTTTATCAGGGCTTATTATTGACTAATACACACGCATGTCACCGGGGGTAGGGAAATAGAATTTCAGTAGTTGGTAATTTTCTAAAAGCAATAAAAACTCCTGGTGTTCTTGTTTATAAAAGCGGTTGTTGGTTGGGTATCCCAATCGCCCCCGGTGTCATGGTGTGTACCTGTGCAGCTCTTTAAGGGGGTTTTTAAGTATTAAACCACACTGGCAAAAGTGAGAGAGCGATATGTCTTTAGAAAAATGTACTGCCCGGGAAAAAGAGATGCTTGGCTATATTAACTGGGAAAAGATGCCTGGCCACGTGGCTTTTATAATGGACGGAAACGGCAGGTGGGCCCGGGAAAAAAAGATGCCCAGGGTTGAAGGACACAGGCAGGGAGTAGAGGCCCTGCGGGAAATAGTCTCTTTCAGCAGTGATATAAATCTCCGTGCAGTAACATTTTACGCTTTTTCTACGGAAAACTGGAGAAGGCCAAGTTCGGAAGTTGATTTTTTATTAAATTTGCCAGAAGTGTACCTGGAGAAGGACCTTCCTGAACTGGTAGAGAATAATATTAAGATAACGGCAACAGGTGAGATGGAAGGACTGCCCACTGGAACACGTTCGGCTATTGAAAAAGCCCTGGAAAAAACCAGCAAGAACACGGGAATGATACTAAACCTGGCGGTAAATTACGGGGGAAGGGCGGAAATATTAAGGGCGGTACGCATGATGGCGGAAAAAGCAAAGCAGGGGGAGTTATCCCCGGGGGAGATGGATGAAAAACTATTTGAGGGATATCTTTTTACTTCGCACCTGGAGGACCCGGATTTAATTATCCGGACCAGCGGGGAGCAGAGGATCAGCAATTTTTTATTGTGGCAGGCAGCCTACAGTGAATTTTGGTTCACTTCTATTTACTGGCCCGAATTTTCCAGGCTGCATCTCATAAAGGCCATACTGGAATACCAGCGCAGGAAAAGACGCTTCGGGGGAGTTCATACCTGATGTTGAGTGTTAACTATGCTGTTTAAGAGGATAATATCCGCTGCAGTGGGAATGCCCCTGGTACTGGCAATTGTTTACGCCGGGGATTTATGGTTTTTGGGCCTGGTGATGCTGGTTTCCCTGCTGGGGATGAAGGAATTATATGGCATACTAAAAAACCGTTATGAAGTTGATATTTTATATAAGATTATAAGCTACGCCGGAGTTGTTTCCCTTCTGTTAAACGCGTATTACCGGCACGGCGGGGGTGCGATAATAACTCTTTTTTTAATATTTGCTTTTTTTACCCTGGTTTTATTAGTCAAGTTTTCTAATACGGGGCTGGAAGAATTAACTCTTTCATTTTGGGGAATTATTTATGTAGGAGGTTTGCCCGGATTCTTAATCCTTCTAAGGGGAAATGAAGCGGGTTTGATGTTTATAGTATCTCTGCTGGCGGGTATATGGATATACGACACCCTGGCATATTTTACTGGATTGAAGTGGGGCAGGCATAAGATATCGGCGCAGTTAAGCCCCAAAAAATCTATAGAAGGCGCTGCAGGTGGTTCCCTGGGCGTAATTGCTGCAGCGGTGATTACGCACGTGTTTTGGGGGGCAAATTATCCGCTGGATTTTACCGGCCTTTTGGTTTTTGGGCTGATTATTACTGTGGGTGCCCCGCTGGGTGATTTTTTTGAGTCCGCGGTAAAGCGCAAACTGGAGGTCAAGGATACAGGAAGCATTATCCCCGGGCACGGGGGGATTTTGGACCGGGTTGATAGCCTGATATTTACGGCTCCGTTAATATATTTTTACCTGAAACTTTGGCTGTAGCCGGCTAGATCAGTGTTTGCCAGGCAAATTTAACTGGGCTTTTGGGTATAAGGGGGAAAGTAAATTATGCTAAATGTGGTAATCTTGGGTTCTACTGGTTCCATCGGAAGACAGGCCCTGGAAGTTATAGAATCCCTTGAACTTGACTGCCGGGTAACTGCCCTGGCTGCGCACAGCAACTACCAGGAACTCCTGGAACAGTGCCACCGGTTTAGTCCTTCCAGGGTAGCCCTGGTGGATGAGAACAGTGCTTTGCAGCTCAAAGAATCTTCAGGTGAACTGGACGTGGAAATTTTGCAGGGCCAGGAGGGATTGATAGAACTTGCCTCCGACAGGGAGGCAGATCTGGTAATGGTTGCCACGGTGGGTTTTAGCGGGTTTTTGCCCACGCTTTACGCTTTAAGAAACGGAAGGAAAGTTGCCCTGGCCAATAAAGAATCCCTGGTGGTAGGCGGGGAGCTTTTAGCCAGGGAAGTGCCGGAATATAAAGAATTAATTATTCCCGTGGACAGCGAGCATTCAGCAATTTATCAGTGTTTGCAGGGGGAAAAGAGGGAGAGCGTTAAAAAATTAATCTTAACCGCATCGGGGGGACCTTTCTTAAATACTTCCCCTGAACATCTGCCCGAGGTAACTCCCGCACAGGCTCTTAAACATCCCAACTGGGCCATGGGTCCCAGGATAACTATTGATTCGGCTACTTTTATGAATAAAGGTTTTGAAGTTTTGGAAGCAGGGTGGCTTTTTGGGGTTGAGCTGGAAAATATCGAGGTTGTAGTCCATCCGCAGAGTATTGTGCATTCCCTGGTGGAATACCAGGATGGTTCTGTCCTGGCCCAGATGGGAACACCCGATATGAGAGTTCCCATACAGTATTCTTTAACTGCCCCGGGGAGGAAAAGCAACTCTTTTCCGGCCTTGGATTTAAACAGCCAAAGCCTGAGCTTCCACGAGCCTGATACAGAAAAATTTCCATGCCTGAGGCTTGCCTATGAGGCTGGAAAAACGGGAGGGACCATGCCGGCCTGCCTCAACGCTGCTGACGAGGTTGCAGTGGAGCTCTTTTTGAAGGGGATAATAAAGTTTACCGATATTGCTAAATACGTGGAGATGGCCATGAAAGAACACGAACTGGTTTCAGAGCCTTCACTGGAAGATATTATAGAGGCGGACAGGGTTACCAGGAACGAGCTTAAGAAAATTGTTGCCAGATTGGGGTGAAGTAGATGCATCCGTATTTGTTGACCGCCGCTGCATCCATACTGGTTTTAGGGATCCTGATTTTTTTCCATGAACTGGGTCACTATATAGCAGCCAAAAGAAGCGGCATCAAAGTGTTGGAGTTTTCTATAGGATTTGGACCGCGGTTATTGGGCTGGTCCAATGAGGAAACCAAATATTCGCTTCGAGCCATACCCATGGGGGGGTTCTGCCGCATGCTGGGTGAAATCCCTGAAGAAGCGGGCATGCCGGATAATTTCCTGGAAAAACCCTGGATTAACAGGTTTATTGTAGTTGCTGCGGGTTCATTAATGAATATTTTTTTGGCAGTACTTTTATTTTTCCTGGCATTTTTCTTGTTCCTGGGTGTAGGGGACCAGGAGCAACCCACCAGGGTGGGAAAAGTGGAATCGGAAATGCCTGCTGAAGAAGCGGGCCTGCAGTCGGGAGATATTATTGTTTCTATAGATAATACCAGGGTGGAAAACGCCATGGAAATTATTGATAATTTAGAGGGCAGGGCCGGGGAAGAAATACAGTTTAGTTTTGAACGGGATGGTGAAACTAACGAAGTTACCATGGTCCCGGTAGAGGACGATTTTACTGAAACCGCCAGGATAGGCGTAGATTTCAGGCAGAGGTTTAACCCGGTGCAATCCGCGCAAGAAAGCCTTAATCAGTTTGCCCTTATATTTATATTATTTTATCAGCTAATAACTGACCAGCTGCCGGAAGAAGTAGATGATGAAGGAAGCCAGGTAACCGGTCCCGTGGGTATTGTGATCATGATAGGAGAATTTGCGGAAACAGGCATGGGCGAGCTTTTAATGCTGGCGGGTATATTAAGTGTAAACCTGGGAATAATAAATCTTCTACCTATACCTGCACTGGACGGCGGAAGGATCTTGTTTTTGCTGATTGAAGCAGTAAGGAGGAAACCTGTAGATCCGGAGAAAGAAGGGCTGATTCATTTTATTGGCTTTGCCCTGCTGATCATGTTTATCCTGTTTATTACTTACAGGGATCTGTTCCACTTTGATATTATCGGGTAACAGGAGTGGTCCTTGAATGGAGAGGAAACATACCAGGGAAGTTGTAGTAGGCGGGGTTTCCATAGGTGGAGGCTCGCCGGTATCAATACAGAGCATGACCAATACCAGGACTGCCGATGTGGAATCCACGCTGGAGCAAATCCACAGAATCTGTCGGGCGGGGGCAGAACTGGTCCGTGTGGCGGTACCGGATGAAGAAGCAGTAGAGGCTCTTTCCCGAATAACCGTGGAAAGCCCTTTGCCGGTGGTTGCCGACATACATTTTCGGCACGATCTGGCTCTTATGTCCCTGGAAAATGGGGCCCATAAAATAAGGATTAATCCCGGGAATCTGGGGGGTAGGGAAAAATATTTAGAGGTTATAAATAAAGCTAAAGAGTTTGATATACCGGTTAGAATTGGAGTTAACTCCGGTTCGCTGGAGAAAGAGGTGTTAAAGCGCTATGGGGGTGCAACACCGGAGGCCATGGTAGAATCCGCCCTTAATTACGTGGGGCTTGCGGAAAAATCCGGCTTTGATAAAATAGTATTATCACTGAAAGCTTCCAGTGTCCCCACTACCGTGGAAGCGTACCGCCTGGTATCTCAACAAATTGATTACCCACTTCACATAGGCGTTACGGAAGCGGGTTCCCTGTACCGGGGTTCGGTTAAATCGGCGGTGGGTATAGGAGCCCTGTTATCGGGGGGCACGGGTGATACTGTGAGAGTTTCTCTTTCTTCGCCCCCGGAAAAAGAGATAGAAGCGGCCAAAATAATTCTACAGGCCCTGGAATTAAGAGAATTCGGGCCTGAAATTGTCTCCTGCCCCACCTGTGGAAGGTGTGAAATTGAAGTGCAGGAGCTGGTGGAAAAGGTAGAGCAGTTGCTGGAAGGTAGCACCCGCCGGATTAAAGTTGCAGTTATGGGGTGCCCGGTTAACGGGCCGGGAGAAGCCAGGGAGGCGGACCTGGGTATAACGGGAACACCAAAACACGGTATCCTTTTTAAAGAGGGGAAGATAATAAAGCGGGTTCCCAGGGAAGGCTTGATGGAAATGCTGAAGGAGGAATTGAAAAGTACATGACAGGAGGTAGTAAAAGATGCGGAAAGTTGCTGCTATAGTTCCTGCTTACAATGAAGAAGACACCCTGAAGGAGGTACTTACTACTTTAAAGAAGACCAGGAGGGTAAACCAGGTCCTGGTTATAAGTGACGGCTCCATGGACAATACAGCGGAGGTAGCCAGGGAAAGCCGGGTTGAGGTTATTGACCTTCTTGACAACAGGGGTAAAGGCGGGGCTATTAAAGCGGGGTTAAATTATACCGACGCCGATATTTTATTGTTCCTGGATGCGGACCTGATAGGCCTGACCCCAAGGCATGTACTGCAGCTGGTAGAACCGGTTCTGCAAGGAGAAGCGGAGATGAGTATAGGCCTTTTTCAAAAAGGCAGGGTGGCTACAGACCTGGCCCAAAAAATGGCCCCGTTTCTTTCCGGCCAGCGGGCCCTTAAACGCGAGTTGATTGACCAGGTATCTCACCTGGATATTTTAAGGTTTGGAGTGGAAATGGCTTTACACACCCATGTAGAAGAAAACAATATAACTGTAAAGGAAGTTCATCTACCTGATTTATCGCACGTGATGAAGGAAGAAAAGATGGGCTTGTGGAAAGGTGCATTTGCCCGGATGAAGATGTATTGGGAAATTTTAAGGTGCATGGTTCGTTTTAACTATCCATCCAAGTAAGGCCTAAAAGCCTTAAAGGGAGGCAAACCGGTTGCGTGTAACAGCTCTTTTACTGGCAATTACCGCAGGGCTTCTGGGACTGGTCAGCGGCACCCTGTACGTGGTTTTTACCTTGATATTCAGGGAAACTCAAATGACAGGAACCAGCTTTATATTTCAGCTTCCCAATCCCATTTACGAAAGCAGCTACTGGTATTTAGGAATTGGGGCAATATTTGTATCCTTACTGGGGACAATAGCAGGGGTGCTTTCATATTTTAAACCCAAGGTGGCCTCGATTATGCTGCTTTCTTGTGCTGTGCTGGGGCTGCTGGTTATATTTGTGGGATATCTTTTTAATTCCCTGCTATTTTTTGCAGCAGGACTGGTTTCTTTGCTGGAGCACCGGAGAAGAGCCTATAACCTTAATTTAATGAACAAAATATTTCCAAGGCAAAAAAAGGTGGAATATGTATCTTCCTCTTCTGGTAAATCTTCTACTGATTCCTCTGCAGCCGGGACTTCACCTTCTAAAGAATCTGGACAAGAAAGCAAGAAAACGGGTAGTGAGAGTGATGAAAAGGAAAACGATAGTGTAGCCGGCCAGGGTGGCGTTTCCCAGGAAACCATGAGTGTTGGAAATTTCCTGGATGAAGCTGAAGAAGAAAATGAAGAATAATTGCTTCTTTAAGCTGGTACATTGTTGAACCCCCGAAAAATTCCAGTGATTCCGAAGTGTGCAAAACAAAATATTGTAATGTGAAATTTTATTATTAGCAGCAATTAACGATAATAAAATATATTTAATATATCGGAAAACACCTAACAAAATAGCAGCCCTTCAGGCTGCTATTTTGTTATACATGCTGTAAATTAAGTGGTTGACGCTGATATAAAATTAAGATATAATTAGAAAAACATTTTGCAATATGAAATTTTGCAGGTGGAGGTGAAATAAATGAAAACATTTTGCCATTGCAATAATCATTATGGACTGGAAAACAGCTCCATCATACTTTTTATGCAGAATATTCAAAGAAACTGCGGCTATCTGCCGGAGGATGAATTGAAGCGGCTGGCAGACAATACCGGTACACCCCTGATGGATATATACAGCATAGCCACTTTTTATAAGTCTTTTAAGCTGGAACCGCAGGGGGAGCACACGATAACCGTATGTACCGGGACGGCCTGCCACCTTCGGGGCAGCGGGGAAGTGTTTGAGGAGATGGCTGCTGTTTTGGGGGTAGGTTCTGGGGGCGGAACCTCTGAAGATGGAAAGTATACGCTTGAAAAAGTAAACTGCCTGGGGGCATGTGCTCTGGCCCCACTGATAGTGATCGACGGGCACTACCACGGAAATGTTACCCCCGGGAAAGCAAGGGAAATGATAGAGGAGCATTATAAGTAAGAAGAAAAGAAGGAAAGCAAAAAAGTTAACATGATCGGGTAAATAATATAATTCCCATAGGAGGAGTATTATATGAATGCCTTGGGACTGTTGAGAGATGTAAAAGAGCTAAAGAGACTTAAATCGGAGTTGAAAAAAGAAAAGCGGGAGAAATTTGTTTCTGTCTGCGGCGATACTGGCTGCAGTGTGTGGGATTCCAAAAAGGTAGATGAAGTTTTCCGCCGTGTTCTGGAAGAGAAAGGCTTATCTGAAGAAATACCGGTAAAGTCCACGGGATGCCTGGGGTTTTGCGAATGCGGGCCGGTGGTGATTGTCTTTCCCGAAGAAATATTTTATCAGAAAGTAAATGAAGAAGATGTTGAGGAAATTGTGGAGGAAACGGTAGTAAAGGGGAAGGTGGTCGAGAGGCTGCTTTATCATGATCCTCGAGAAGATAAAAAAATTGTAAAAGCAAGTGATATACCTTTTTATAAAAAACAGGTAAGGAATCTGCTGGGGGACAACTGGCTAATAGACCCGGGGAGTATTGTGGATTATTTTAGCCGGGAAGGATACGCTGCTGCGGCGAAAGCTTTTACGGAGATGAGCCCGGAAGAGGTTATTAATGAGATCAAAGAGGCTCGCTTGCGGGGAAGAGGCGGGGCCGGATTTCCTACCGGGGTAAAGTGGGAAGAGTGTTTTACAAAAAACGTGGAAAATAAATATATTATCTGTAATGCGGATGAAGGCGACCCGGGAGCGTTTATGGATCGCAGTATACTGGAGGGCAATCCCCACTCTGTTTTGGAAGGTATGATGATTGGGGGGTATGCCACAGGTTCTAACCATGGAATAGTTTATATAAGGGAGGAGTACCCTACAGCGTTGGAAAAAGTAAAAAACGCAATTCTTAAAGCCAGGGAAACAGGAATGCTGGGGGAAAACATCTTAAACAGCGGATTTGATTTTGATATTACGGTAAGCGTAGGAGCGGGAGCTTTTGTTTGCGGCGAAACTTCTGCCCTGGTAAATTCAATTGAAGGAAAGGTGGGGGAGCCCAGGCAAAAACCTCCCCATCTGGCGGAAAAAGGGCTCTATGGCAAGCCTACAGTAGTCAACAACGTGGAAACCCTGGCAAATGTTCCCCGTATAATTCGGTGGGGGGCAGAAGAGTTTGCCCGGGCTGGGAGCAAAAATTCCGGTGGAACAAAAATATTTTCACTGGTTGGAAAAATAAGAAATACAGGGCTGGTAGAGGTTCCGTTGGGACTACCTCTTCGGGAAATTATTTATGAAATTGGCGGGGGAATTAAAGGCGGGGGTCATTTGAAAGCTGTACAAACCGGAGGCCCTTCCGGAGGCTGTCTGCCCGGTTACATGCTGGATATTCCTACCGATTTTGAGGAGCTTGACGCGGCAGGTTCCATGATGGGTTCCGGGGGAATGATTGTAATGGATTACGGGACTTGTATGGTGGAATTTTCCAGGTATTTTTTAAGCTTTTTAAGCGGGGAATCCTGTGGAAAATGTTTTTCATGTAGAGAAGGCATATATCGCATGCTGGAAATAGTGGAGGAGGTGGCCGCGGGAACTGCTACTTTAAGTCATCTGGATCTACTGGAAGAACTGGGGGAAATGGTTAAGAACACTACCATGTGTGGCCTGGGAAAAACTTCTGCCAACCCGGTGCTATCCACATTGAAATTTTTTAAAGGCGAGTACCTGGCGCATATAATGGAAAACAGGTGTCCGGCCGGGGTGTGCCGTGCACTGGTTACTGTCTTTATAAACCAGGAATTGTGCAGCGGTTGTGGGGTTTGCAGGAAGAAGTGCCCGGAGGAAGCTATTACTGGAGAAAAAAAAGAGCCTCACTATATAGAAAAAGCGCTGTGTAGTAAATGTGGTATTTGTATAGAAAGTTGTCCCGAAGAGGCCATAACCAGAGCATGAAGAAGGGGTGGTAATTCTGTTTGGTTTTACGTTAAACGGTTTTGAGGTGCTGGCCTGGGAAAATATGAGTATCCTGGAGGTTGCCGGGTTTTATGGAATAGAAATACCCACATTATGTTTTATGGAAGGTCTTTCCCCTTATGGAGGGTGCCGGCTTTGCCTGGTGGAAGTAGGGCCTGTTGGGAAGTCGCGGCTGGTAACCTCTTGCACTTACCCGGCCCGAGAAGGTATAGAGGTTAGAACGCATTCACAAAAAGTTTTGCAGCAACGCCGTATGTTGCTTGAGCTTTACGTGGCTGCCTGTCCTTCATCCAAGTGGCTCCAGGATCTTGCTTCAAAACACCATGTAACGGAGGTGCGGTTTAAGCCCAAGGGCGAAGAATGCATTCTATGCGGCAGGTGCGTGCGTATGTGCAGGGAACAGATGATGGGAGAGGCTATAGGTTATGTGGATAGAGGGACGCAGCGCCGCATAACCACACCTTTTGATAAAAAATCGGAAGACTGCCGTCTGTGCGGGGGATGTATGTACGTCTGTCCTGTATGCCAGTTGAGGTGTCAGGGGCCGAAAGAAGAAAGCACGCTGTGCAGTTCCTGCCTGAACCTGTATCCTCCCTGTGCGGAAAAGTTTGAAGAAGTAATGTGTTATATGGATCCCTGTGCGGCTTGTGAGCTGGAAAAAGGTTAGTTATAGCTGCGCTTGTATTACCATGGTTGCCTGGGTTGTTTAAAAGCAGGCCGAAAAACAGCCGGCTGTAACTTTAATGCCCAAGATTTTTGTAGTCATATAGCTTTATTTTCAGAAAGGAGAGCTGTTTATGTCTTATTCAAGGCCCAATGCTACTGCTGCTACTTTAACCAAAAACAGGACGGAAGGGTCGGTAAGCCCTTTTAGCGGAATGTGTGTAACCTGCGTGGATGGTTGTATAGGTATGTGTGAAATAGGGAAATCGGCTTACCGCGGACATGAAACTATTTATCCTCAGCCTTTTGGGTTAATCACTACTGCCTCGGAGAAGGATTACCCGGTTGATTATTCTCATTTTTCTATAATGGGCACTGCAATCGGGGCCAAAGGGGTGGAGGCAACTAGCGACGAAGCCATTTTCCCAAACGTTAACCTGGAAACCAGGGTAGGCAAAGGTGAAGGAATAAAGCTTAAACTTCCCCTGGTAATTCCGGGAATCGGCTCCACCAATGTGGCAAAAAACAATTGGGAGGGCCTGGCCATTGGTTCCGCCCTTGCCGGGACTATCCTGACTATTGGGGAAAACGTTTGCGGTATGGACGAAAATACGGTTATAGAAAATGGCAAGGTAGTTGATACCCGGGACATGAAAAGGAGAGTAAACCTTTTTAAAGAGTGGCAAAAAGACGGCTACGGTGCCGTGGTGGTTCAGGCCAACATAGAAGATACGAGGCTGGGAGTTCACGAATACGCCATTGAAGAACTGGGAGTAGAAACGGTGGAGCTAAAATGGGGTCAGGGTGCCAAGGATATTGGAGGGGAAGTAAAAATTGATTCCCTGGAAAAAGCTCAAATGTTAAAGCGCAGGGGGTATATTGTTATCCCGGATCCCGATGCTTCTACGGTAATCGAAGCTTTCCAAAAAGGAAGTTTCAAGGAATTCGAACGCCACTCGCGTGTGGGTATGGTAGAAAAAGATGAATTCGTTAAGAGAGTGGAAGACTTGAGGTCAAAAGGAGCCAAATACGTTTTCTTGAAAACCGGTGCTTATCGCCCGGCGGACCTGGCCCGGGCGGTGAAGTACGCCTCAGAAGCCGGTATTGATTTGCTTACCGTAGACGGGGCTGGCGGTGGAACCGGTATGAGTCCCTGGCGCATGATGAACGAATGGGGGGTTCCTTCCGTAGAACTGCATTCCCTTCTTCACGATATGTGCCGAAAGATGGATATTAAGGGCAATTACGTTCCTGATATTGCTCTGGCGGGCGGTTTTACATTCGAAGACCAGGTATTTAAGGGGCTGTCTCTTGGTTCTCCATATGTGAAGCTGATTGGTATGGCCCGCGCCCCCCTCGCTGCAGCCATGGTAGGTAAAACTATTGGAAACAGGGTAGATAGCCAGTGTGTTCCTGTATACGTAGAAAGATTTGGCAGCAGAATAGAAGAAATATTTGTAACGGCATCGGAGTTGAAGGAGGAGCTAGGCAAAGATTTTCAACAGGTTCCACCCGGGGCCCTGGGGCTTTACACTTATTACCACCGGTTGGAGCAGGGATTAAAGCAGCTTATGGGGGGCAGCCGGAAGTTTGCCCTGGATCGAATTGGCAGGGAAGATATCGCTTCTTTAACCAGGGAAGCCGAAGAAGTAAGCGGAATAACATATGTAAAAGATATGGACAAAGAAGATGTAGATAGAATTTTAAACGGGTAGGGGGTGGTCAAGTAATACCGGGAGCTGTTTTAGACGCAACACCTGGTAATTTGAGAGGTGAGAGGTGGGAAGTTAGAGGTGAGAAAAAGCCCCCTTTTCAAGAAGCAAGAGGCAAGATACAAGAGGCAAGAAGCAAGATAAAAGCCCCCCACCTTTAATTCCTCCAGCACCAGGGGGGAGGAAGATGTTTCGCACCAACGTGGGTGCTGCTTGACACCGGAGGTAAGAATAATAGTCTGGTAGGGGAAAGCTGGCAGGGGTGTGTCGGCGAAGGCGACATTAGAGGGAGTGGAAGCCACAGTCAGCGAAGCCGACAGCCGAAGCGGGCCGGCCAATAGGAGTTTGGCCGCCGAGCTCTCGCCATGGA